>JBOHSO010000032.1:0-4966 GCA_050921685.1 Gemmatimonadales bacterium | reverse complement strand
CGCTTGGTCGTCTTTAAAGGGGCTTGGAAGCCGATCGAACTCTTTGGCGCGCGGTTGACTAGCCGCTGCTGATAACACGGCGGCTCATGGCGGCAAAGCGCGAGCCAGACTCTCTGCCTCTCTTGGGGCGGCAACTATCTCAATCGGCACTCACATTCGGGTGTTCTTGGGTGTGCAAGCAAGTTAACTGGGGCCGCAGGCCCCGTGTGTGGTGCGCGCCAGCCCGCTCGAAGACTATCTTCGGAGCACGCCGACATAAGGGAGGCGACATGCGGGGGGTGAGGTACCTCTACAATGCCAAGGGCAAGCGCACCGGGGTCTTCATCGACTTGGAGCGCAACCGCGCGCTCTGGGAAGACTTGGTCGACGTCGGACTGGCCCGGTCTCGAGCCGGCGAACGCACCGTGGCATGGACGGCCGTCCGCCGCCGGCTGGAGCGCCAGGGCCGCCTGAAGCCGAACCGACCAACCAAGAACGATTGATAAGGTGTACGAGCTCCGCCTCGCGCGCTCGGCGCGGAAGGAGCTCGAGGCGCTTCCCAATGTGGTCCTGCCACGTGTCGCACGCGCCCTGGACGAGCTGCCGGCCAACCCGCGCCCGCGTGGCTGCAAGAAGCTCCGGGGTGCTGGCGACCTCTGGCGCGTGCGCGTAGGTGCCCATCGGATCATTTACCATGTCGACGATCGCGTGCGACTGATCGAAGTGCGGGCCATCCGCGATCGCAAGGACGCGTACGAGTAGGCGAGCGATCAACCCCACTCCCCCCTCAAAGTGCACGTCCGGGCCTTGACCGCGTCGTACGACCAAATCGAGAAAACGAAGAGCAGCTAAACAAAGAAGCCGCTGTCACCTGCGCCGCTCGGGGTTTACGATTCCACGTCGATCAGGAGTCTCACGCAGGAAGATCCGATCGGGCTCGCGGGCGGGCTGAACCTCTACGGGTTCGCGGCGGGCGACCCCGTGAATTTCGCCGACCCATTTGGATTGTGTGAAAGGCCGGGCGGTCTCAAGAAAGGCCAGATTGGCATATGCATCGAGGCATTCATCAGCGGTCACGCCCTCGGGGCGGGCGACAGGCGCGGCACCCAGTCGGACGGCGGATCGTACAGGGTGTCGGCGCGCTTTGTTGTCGATCTCGCTTCGGGTCAAGCCGGGCCGTGTGAATGCAAGCTCGGTAAGAGCTTCGGGGTATTCTCGGGCGACGGCGGCGTCGCGGTGGGTGGACCCGCGGCCGATGGAAACGGCTGGACATTCAGCGTCATTGGTGCCGCTCGCACCCGCGCCAACCCGTTGCCTGGGAACATCGATTACACAATTGACATCCACGTTTCCCCGGACGGCGCCGTCGTCCCAGCGGGAGGTGAAATCGACGGTTACCCTTCCTGGGAGGTTTGGGCGTATCCTGCCGGCGGGGCCCCGTACCTAGTATGGGAGTACAGGGACCAGGGTCAACAGCGGCGGCTCTACGGCAGTGGGGACGTTAAAGTCCCGGACGCGAGGAAGGAGCCATGACAACCGTCAAGAGGGTCCTGCTCAAGACTGGCATCATGTTTCTCGTGCTCTTGGCGCTCGCGGTTGGCCTGACTGTCTATGGCAGGCGTGATCCACGAGAGACTTACAGCTTCGCCCAGCTCTTCGAGTTTGTCGTCACGGAGTTGGTAGTTGGTCCCAGTGTGCTGGCGTTTCTTCTTGTGCTCGCGCATGACAGCTTGAGCATGCGCCTGCAGGTCCGCAGCGGCTTGACGCCCCTGACTGTGGGCGTGTCGGTCGGTGGTGGACTGGGGTTCTTGCTCGGCGCTTTCTGGGGTGTGTTGTCGTGGGGGGCCAATGTCGCACTCCTGGGGTTAGTGGTCGGAGGAGTGTACGGCTTACTCGTTGTCGTTTTGGCACAAGGGCGACTCCTCGCCCCGACGTCCACTACAGCCGAGGGACCCAAGGCCCCAGCCTAAAGGAGTCACCGGCTGGTGAGCCAAAGCCCGGCCCCTCTAGCTGGGCTTTGCTCTTTCGGCAGCTCAGCGGCTCCGGGGGCGTCGTCGTGCCTCCACGAGGGCCTCGGCCAGTTTTGGAACGGCTGGTGGAGCGCGCCGGCCCGCTCCACGAAGCCCCTGACGCTCAAACCGCGACGGCCCGGCCCCCTTAGCTTCGGTCAAGCACTGGTCCAGAAAGTGGAGCCCCAGGAGCCCGATGTCCTCGAGCCGCTCGGCCAGCGACGGCACCCGGACCTCGTGCAGCCCCAACCGCCACCGCAGATCCGGCACCAGCCGCCCCCGGCGCCCCAGCTCATCGAGACCCGCGTGCGTCCCCACCACGATCCGGGCCAGCAGCGGCACCGCACGGTCGCTCCCGAGGCGACGGAACTCGTGCCGGTCCAGCACGCGCAGCAGCACGAGCTGTCTCGAGCGCTTCAGCAGGTGGAAGTCGTCGAGCAGCACCGTCCCGCCCTCGGCATCAGCGAACAACCCGCGACGCTCCCCCACGGCGCCGGTGAACGCCCCGCGCCCGTGGCCGAACAGGTCGTCCCGAGCCAGCTCCGAGTCGAGCTCCCCGGCGCTGATCTCGGTCAGCCGGCCCGCACGGCCGCTCAGCTCGTGCAGTAACCGGGCCACGGTGGACTTTCCACAGCCCGTTGGTCCCACGATAGTTACCGGGTCCGGCCGCCGGGCGAGGCGCGCCACACGCACCAGCACCGGTACCATGGCGGCGGACGCGGCTACAAGGCCGCCCGCCGTAGGAACCACACCCGACGGCACGGGGACCCCTCCGACGTGCGGGACGACACCGGCTGACGAGTCATGAAACTGATGGCTCGCATCGCGAGCCGCCGTGACGTATGTCTCCTCAACCGAGCGTCAATCACATTCCCGGAGTTCTTGGTCAAGCAGACGTGTCAGCCGGGAAACTACCCCCCCCCACAATCAACCAACTCTCAAATCCCTCCCGCGTTGGGACTTGCGGCACCCACTGACATGTCTGCATTTCAAGCGCCAATGAGAGCGTCTGGCCGAAGCAGCACCGAGGAGTCGAGGTAGGCGATCACCGCTCGCTGTGGCGCTCCTCGCGGAGGAGGTCGATGCTATCGATCTCGAAGCGCAGCGGCGGCGGCAGGGACACGTCCGACGCCTTCCGGTATCGGCCCAGGGGCTCGCGCAGCCCGGGGCGGCGCGGGCGGCGGCTACACGAGCTCGACCCTGGCCCGGTGACCTCGTGACGCGGCCAGCCGACGATCCCGGGTCACGAGCGGTGCGGCGAGCGCCTCGGCGAGCGCCACGTAGGCCGCATCGTACGCCGTGAGGTTACGGCGCAATTGCCAAACCCGTTCGAGCAACGGAGTATGGGGATAGCGACGGACGGGGAGATCACCGAGGTCCGCGATCGCGGCGTGGCCGCGTGTCTCGGCCAGCTCGCGCAGGGCGCACAGGCGCCGAATCGTATGGGCGACCTCCAGATCCAGGATCGCCGGCGCGTGGAGGGAGCGGTCGAAGCCAATCCTCCTGGCGACGTGGGTTCCGCCCCCCGGTGCCACGAGCAGCTCGACGACCGCCGAGGCGTCGAGCACGATCACACCTTCCCCCGCGCCGCCCGGATGATGGCGGTCGGCGAAGTACGCAACCGGACCGGTGGGCGCTGCCGCAGCCGCTCCAGGAACTCCTCCAGGGTAGGCTGCTCAGCCAGCTGGCGGATTTCCGCGAGCAGGTAGTCCGAGAGTGACATCCCGCGCAACGCCGCCCGAGCCTTGAGACGGCGGTGCAGCTCATCCGGGACATGCCGAATCTGGATCATCTTTGGCATGTGCATAACATGCTCACATGTGGCTCACATGTCTATATCTGGAATCGCACACTTCGTTCCCCTCTCCCGCAGGGAGAGGGGCCAGGGGTGAGGACGGCTACCCCACCCCGCGCCGGTCCAAGCTCCGATACTGGATCGCCTCGCTCACGTGCTTGGGCTGGAGCTCCACCGCCCCGTCCAAGTCGGCGACGGTGCGGGCGATCTTCAAGACGCGATGATAGCCGCGCGCCGAGAGGCCCAGGCGCGTGATCGCGGTGCGCAGCAACCCATCGGCGCCGTCCGACACGCGGCAGAACGCACGGATGTCGCGCGGCGCCATATGGGCGTTAGCGTAGATCCCGGGCCGCTTGGCGAAGCGCTCGCGTTGCACCAGCCGCGCCCGGTCCACCCGCTCGCGAATCGACTGGCTCGGCTCCGCCCCGCCCCGCTCCGCCAGCGCCTGATACGCCACCGCCGGCACCTCGAGATGGAGATCGATGCGGTCGAGCAGCGGGCCGGACACGCGCGCCAGATAACGCTGCACGCCGAGCGGCCCACAGGAACAGTTGTGCTGCGGATCGCCGAACCAGCCGCAGGGACACGGGTTCATTGCGGCGGCGAGCATGAAGCGCGCCGGATAGGCGAGACTCATGGCGGCACGCGCGATCGTCACCGTGCCGTCTTCGAGCGGCTGACGCAGCACCTCGAGCACGTTCTTGCGGAATTCGGGAAGCTCATCCAGGAACAGCACGCCGCCATGGGCCAGGCTCACTTCCCCGGGCCGCGGAAACGAGCCCCCACCGATTAGTCCGGCATCGGAGATCGTGTGATGCGGGGCGCGAAACGGGCGGCGCGCGACGAGCGACTCGCCCAGCGGCAACACCCCCGCGACCGAGTGGATCTTGGTCGTCTCGAGCGCTTCCTCGAGGCTCATGCGCGGCAGGATCGTGGGCAGGCGGCGTGCGAGCATCGTCTTGCCCGACCCGGGCGGACCGACCATCAGCACGTTGTGTGCCCCCGCCGCCGCCACTTCGAGCGCGCGCTTGGCGTGCGGCTGGCCCTTCACCTCGGCGAAGTCCACGTCGTCGCGGGCGCGCTCCTCGAAGAGACGGGAGACGTCGACCGCCGCCGCCGGGAGCTCGGCCCGCGCATCGAGGAAATCGGCCAACTCGGCGAGGGTCGCCGCGCCCAGCACCCG
>JBOHSO010000031.1:0-3507 GCA_050921685.1 Gemmatimonadales bacterium | reverse complement strand
GCCCCCGAGCCGAGCAGGTTGGCCTCGTCCCCCGTGGGGAAGCGCGCCGATCCGAACAGCGCCACGCCGATCGTGCTCCCCTGGGCGAGGTTGAGCTTCAAGTGGCCCTCGACGTCCCCCAATCCGGTTGCCGCGCCGGACGCCGACGACACGGCCGTGAGCACTGGGTTGCTCGCGGTGCCGCCGAAGTAGTGGAGGATCGTCCCGCCCGCCGGGACGAACTGAGCCACGCTGTTGCCGCGCACCGCCGTTCTCACGAACGGGACGGCGAGGCGTAGGTCCACACCGTCTACCAGGCCGTAGGTCAGCGAGAAGGACGCGACGAGCAGGGAGACGTCCATCGCGACCTTCACGCTGATGAAATCGTTCTCGAAGGTGGGGATGCCCAGCGTGTCGATCCCGGCTCCGGTGGCGGAGTCGCCGACGTCTTCGTGGGTGAAGGTGAACATGATGTCCCGCAGCGGGATGCCGCGCAGCCGTTCGAAATTCATCTGCGTCAGCCCGAGTCCCACGAACCAGCGGCCGCGTCCCAGCGTCTGGGCGCGCTGGGCGAAGATCGGGCCGGCTGAGGTCGAGGTCTTCACCGGCACCCCGCCTTCGAACCGGAAGGTCGTGCCGCTCGTCGAGGAGCTGATCGGCGTGTTGGCGACGCTGATCCCGATCGAGCTCGAGACGAACGTAATGAACGCCGTGCCGCTCGAATCGGCCGCCGGCTTGAAGTGGTCGCCGTGGGCCCCGGTCAGATTCGAGAGGCAGATGATCTCGCCACAGCTCCCGAAGGTGAACAGCTGCTTGATCTGCTGCCGCAATCCCTGGGCGCGTAGCGGTGGCGCGGTGACGACCAACGCGGCGCAAGCGACAACGACACGACCCCGCATGACTGCTCCAGTCGGTGAAAGGCGACCAATCATACGGCGGACCCCACGGCGTCGCAATCGCGAGGTGCTCGCCTAGCGCCGCGCGGACGCCGCGAGCGCCTTCACGAACCGGTAGGTGAACTCCGCGCCCGCGTAGAACTGCCGCACGCCGATGCGCTCGTCACGCCCGTGGGCGCGGACGTCATCGGCGTCGAGGAACACCCCCGACACGCCGTACACCGGGATCCCGGCGTTGCGCAGGAACAGCCCATCGGTCGCGCCGGTCTCCATGCTCGGGATCACCGGGACGCCGGGCCACAGCTCGGCCGTGATCCGCTCGAGCGGCTCGAGCACGTCCGGGGCGAGCGGCGAAGGCGGCGACGGCACCACCGAGTCGAGCAGCGAGACGGCGACCGCCGGGTCGGCCACCACCCGGCGCAGCGCCGCGCCCACCGAGTCCGGATGGTCGTCGGGCAGCAGGCGGCAATTCACTACGGCGAGCGCCCGCTGCGGCAGGGCGTTGTTGGCGTGACCCGCCTCGAGCCGGGTCGCCACACACGTGGTGCGGAGCTGAGCGTTGAAGTACGCCGACTGCACCGATAGCCGTGCAACCGCCCCCGAATCGGGGAGGAGGCGCGCCGCGAGCCGCATGTCCGCCGCCACCGCGGGGGGCATCGTCGCGGCCGCGCGATCCAAGTACGCCCGGGTGATGTGGCTCAACCGGACGGGAAACTCGAAGCTGGCGAGCCGCTGCAGCGCCGCCGCGAGCTGGTAGATCGCGTTGGCCGGGGTGGGCATCGAGCTGTGCCCGCCGGGCTGGGTCACCTCGAGCTGAAAATCCGCGTACACCTTCTCGCTCGCCTGCACTTTGCGGGCGATCGGCCGGCCGCCGCGCTCCAGCGGATCACCGCCGTCCCCGTTGATGCAGTACGCCGCGTCGATCCAGTCACGGTGGTTGGCGAGGAGCCACTGTACGCCGTTGTAGTCGGCGCCCGATTCTTCCCCCGCGGTGAGCGCGAGAACGACATCGCGATCCGGCAGGAACCGCTCCCGCTTCAGCCGAATCAGGGTCGCCGCGAAGATCGCGGCCATGTCCTTGATGTCGCTCGTGCCGCGGCCGTAGAAACGGCCGTCCTGCTCGGTGAGGGTGAACGGGTCGAGCGACCAGTCCTCCACTCGCGCCTCGACCACGTCGAGGTGGGCGAGCAGCAGGATCGGACGCCGCCTCCCGGTTCCCCGCAGACGGGCGAGGAGGTTCTGGTTTCGTTCCCCAGGCCCCACGACCCGCACGTCCTGCGCCGGATACCCGGCCGCCAGGAGCCGGCGCGCCACGGCCATCGCGGCGGGCGTCGTGTTGCCGTGCTCGTGCGTCGTGTTGATCCCGATCAGCTCGGCGAAAATCTCCCGTGCCAGCGCCTGATGGGGTGTGCGGGAGGCGCCTTGCGCGCCGCCCGGATTGGTGATGGCCAGCACGAACCCCAGCGCCAGACACGCGATACGCCCGCGAGACTGCTTCACGCGCACGACACGCTCCTCGGGTGAGCCGGAGTGGGAATATATTGAAGGGCGATGACCGCGCCCCCCGCTTCCCCAACCTGCTCGCGCTGCGGCACGACGGTGCCGCCCGGCGCCCGCGCCTGCTCGAACTGCGGCGCCGACGTGTCCGGCCAGCAGGGGCAGATCGCCACCTCCTACGTCTCACCCGCCACCGGGCTCACGCAAGGGACCCTGATCGACGCGTTGCGGCGCGCCACCGTGGGCGAGTACGAGATCAAGGGCGAGCTGGGCCAGGGCGGCATGGCTTCGGTGTTCCTGGCGCACGACATCGCGCTCGACCGCAAGGTGGCGATCAAGGTGATGTCGCCCGCGCTGTTCAGCGCCCCGGGGATGGTCGAGCGCTTCAAGCGCGAGGCCCGCACCGCGGCCTCGCTCAGTCACCCGCACATCATCCCGATATTCGCCGTGCGGGAAAGCCCCGAGATCGTCTACTTCGTCATGAAGTTCGTCGAGGGCCGCTCGCTCGAATCGATCGTCCAGCAGCTCGGGCAGATGCCGATTCCACTGGTGCAGGCGGTCCTGTACCAGGTCGGCTCCGCCCTCGGCTATGCGCATCGCCGCGGCGTGGTGCACCGCGACGTCAAGCCCGCCAACATCATGATCGACGCGGATGGCTGGGCCGTGGTCACCGACTTCGGCATCGCCAAGGTGTCCGAGACCCAGGGGCTGACGCAGACCGGGGCCACCATTGGGACCCCGTCCTACATGAGCCCGGAACAATGCGCCGCCAAACGCGAGCTCACCGGCGCCTCGGACCAGTACTCCCTGGGTGTCGTCGCCTACGAGATGCTGGGTGGACAGGTCCCGTTCCACGCCGAGACAACCATCGGGCTGCTGTTCGCCCATGTGCACGAGACACCGCCGCCGATCGGCGATCTGCGCCCGGACTGCCCCCCCGAAGTCGCGCACACGGTGATGCACATGCTGGCCAAGGAGCCGGACGCGCGGTGGCCCGACATCGAGACGGCCGCGGCGGAGCTGGGCGGGGCGCCGATCGGCCACGACGACCCGATCCGCGCGCAGCTGGTCGAGCTCGCAGGTGGCCGGGCCCGCACGCCGGCGGAAACGATCCGCACCCCGGCGAGCCCCGTGC
>JBOHSO010000030.1:0-9236 GCA_050921685.1 Gemmatimonadales bacterium | reverse complement strand
GCGTTGAAGCGGGCGAGATCGATGGGTACCCGGACATGGGTGCCCTCGCCGATCGGCTCGGCCTCGTCGAGCGCCGAGACGGCGAACGTTACGGTCTTGCCGTCCACGGCTGTTACGGTCGCCGTGGCGGTCACGCGGAGACCTACGGGTGTCGCGGCGAGGTGCTTCACGTTCACCGCCACTCCCACTGAGGCCCACCCGCTCGGCAGAAACGGCTGGATCGCTTTGGCCGCGGCGACCTCCCTGAGGTACACCATCATCGGCGTGCCGTACGCTTCCGGCATTCCCGGGTGATAGTGCGCGACGGTGAGGTCCCGGGTGACCACGACGGACGTGGTCGCGGTGGCGCCCAGGGGAATGGCGATGCCACCGTGGGCAGTCATTTCCCGCACCACTGCTTCCACGCGTCCTGCGCGGCGCCGATCGTCACGTCGTTCTGATACCGCACCAGCGGCAGCCGGAGCACCAGCGGCTCGGTCGCGAGCTTCTCGAGCCAGCGCGTGTCGGTGAGCTGCGCCGCCTGCAGGCCCAGCTCGGCGTACCGCTTCGCGCCGCGATCGATCAACCCCCGCACGCCGACCTTACGCGCGAACCGCTCGAGCTCGCGCGGGCTGGGGGGCCGTTCGTCGAGATCTACAAAGTGCGTCCGGATGCGCCGCTCCGAAAAGAAGCGCAGTGCGGCGCGGGTATCGGCGTTCTTCCGGACGCCGAAGATCTGTACTTCCATCAGCTGCCCGTCGAGAAGCGTACCGCGCCGATCTCCACCAGCCCTTGGAGCGTTCCCTCCAGCTCGGCCGGGCGGAGCCCCGCCTCACGGGCCAGGTCGTCGAGCGATCTGCGGCCGTCGGCGAGCGAGAGCAGCGTGTCGATCGCGGTGCTGGTTCTCGCCACCGACACGCGTCCATGTTTCGAGCGAGCGATCAACAGCCGGATCTGGCGGCGTGGCGGCTGGGGCACCTCGGACCACGGCTGCAACAGCCGGGGCAGCACGACCGGCAGGTCGTATGTCAGATCCAGCAGCATCGTCCCTTCCACCCGCAACGGCGTGGACCACTGGTTTTTTGGGTTGGTCTCGTCCGGAGTCCCGTCGCGCCACACCCGCGCGCCCGATTCGACGACCATCATCGCCTGTTCGTAGGACAAGAGCTCATCCAGATACGGGATCTCCGCCGTCGTTCCACCTCGGACGTGGTCCACGACGAGCTGTGCCACCGCGACGGCCGACGCGCGGCTGCCGAGCACGAGCGTGGGGATCAGGGCCACGAAGGCAGAGTTCGTGAGGACCCCCTCCGGTGTCCGTCCGGTCACCCGCACCAGAGCGCGCGAGTACTTGAAGAAATGGACCAGGCGCTCGTGGTAGAAGTGCCGCGCGAGGAACCGCGCAAACCGATCCACACGATCCTGGTTGGCCAGCTCTTGGAGCCGCCACTCCCGGGAGGCGCGGAACGGCGCGTCCGCCAGTGCGCGGATGATCGTGTCCTGGACGGCGCGGTCGCTCACGGGGCTCGCATCAGTTGCCCAAGGCCTTCCGGATCCGCTCGACGCTCGAGAGCAGGACGTCGGCGGTCAGCGATGGCGAAAAGGCATCGAACGTGACGGCCCTGGCCTGCGGGCACCGCGCCAAGGCGTGCACCATGAACTCCAGCATGCCGTCCGCCGGCTCGGCGGGGGCGATCCACGGGCCCTGGAGGTCCCGGTCCTCCTCCACGCCCGCCACGTGCAGCTCCACCACGCGATCCAGCGGGAAATCGGCGAGAAACGCTTTCGGGTCCGCGCCGTGGTAATGCGCTTCGAGCCAAATGTGCGGGAGATCGAGGAGAAACCCGGCGCTGGTCCGCTGGAAGAAACGCCGCAGCCACTGCGCTTCCGGGATGCGGCTCGCCGCGACGTCGAAGAAGCCCGGAATGTTCTCCATCACGAGAGGCTGGTCGAGACGGGATTGGAGAGCGTTCGCGTTGGCCACGAAGCGGTCGAGAAACTCTTCGGTGTACAGCGGTGGGAACACGTAGTTGAGATTGTACGTCCCATCCTCGGTGTGCAGGCACTGGAAGTGCTCCGCCACCCAGGGGCTGCGGTACAGCTCGGCGAGCGAGCGGGCGCGCGCGATGGCGCGCTCGTCCAGCGGCTCCGAGAGCTGGCCCAGGTAGTCGTGCAGCAGCAGGGTGTAGCGCTCCTTGATGTGAGGCCACCACGGGTCATCGGCCCGCGGCGGGTCGGCCATCGCGAGATGGTCGATAGTGGACGCCTCGGCGAGCTCGCGCCCGAGGTGCGGGTTGTAGAACGCGCCAACCATGAGAGGCGCCATCAGCTGTCGGCCCTCACCGTTCGGCTTCGACAAGGCCCTGCTCCGCCATCTGATCGACGAACACCTTCACCTGCGCCGCCACCATCGGCTGCTCACCGCCGTCGGTCCACTCGGCGGCGATCGACTCCGCCGACCGCGTGCCGTCCAGCCGCTCGACGATGAACCGTTCCCGTGGTCCCCACTGCGTCGACAGCGTGACGGCCTGTGCCGCCGCCCGAGGCAGGCGGAACACCTCCGCCACGATGCCGTCGATGGTCTGGACCATCTCCAGGGCAAGCGGGCCGGCGAGCGCGGTGAGGTTGGCTTCAACCTGCGTCCGGTTCCGCGCCCCCGCCAGGACGATGGTGAGCCCATCGCGCGCGAGCAGCCAGCGCAGCGCCAGGCTGGGGAGCGACGCGCCGGCGTGGCCCGCCACCGGACGCAGGCGCTCGATGGCCGCCCGGCGGCGCTCGAATTCGCGACCCTTGAACCAATACAGCCCGGCGCGATGATCACCGGCGGCGAACGCGGGCGGTGACGCGTACTTCCCGCTCAACAACCCCGCCGCGAGCGGGCGATACGCGAGAAACGCGAGCCCGCGCTCGCGGCACAGCGGCAGCTCGCGCTCCTCGACGTCGCGGTCGAACAGGTTGTAGGCGGCCTGGAACGACACGACGGGCGCGATCTCCAGCGCCCGGCGGATTTGCTGGTGAGTGGCGTTGCACAGGCCGAGGGAGCGAGCCTTACCCTCCCGCTGCAGCGTGTGGAGCGAGTCGAGCTGCCACTCCCAGCGCTCCAGCGGCTCGTGCAGCTGGATCAGGTCGACGTAGTCGGAGTCGAGGCGGCGCAACGAGTCTTCGAGCGAGCGGCGCGGGTCGTCTCGCGGCCCGACCTTGGTCGCGATGGCGACCCGATCGCGATGTGGCTTGAGCGCCTGGCCGAGCAGCCGCTCGGAGGCGCCGTTCCCGTAGCGGGGCGCGGTGTCGAAGAACGCGATCCCGCGCTCCTGGGCGAACCGGATGGCCGCGAGCCGTTCCGCTTCGTCTCCCGCCTCGCCCCAGCCTGAGCCACCCACCGCCCACGCTCCGAAGCCGAGGAGCGGGCCGGTCCCACCAACAACAGGGGGCCCGAGGTGCTTCCGGGCCCCCGTGTGCATCAGCCGTTCCCCTATGCGTGGCAGGTGGGAACGAGCTCGCTCGTCTCGACGATCTCGGGACGATGACAGCTGGGCACGAGTTCATGAGTTTCGACGATCTGCATCGTGTCCTCCAAGGAGTGGGGGTTGTCAAACTCAGTGCGACCACCATACGGGTTGCTGGAACAACCGTCAACCCGTAAGTCTTCCCTTTGTGAAACCGATCACCGGCCCCAGAGTTCCATGATCCCTGTGCAGGTGCTGCTGACCGAAGACACGCTCGCCGAAGAGTTCGTGTCTTCCTTCGCGGCCCGGCAGCTGGCCGAGAAATTCTTCTATTGGTTTCCCCTCTCGGTGCGCGCCTGGCTCGCGCTCTGCTCGGACGGCGCGTATCGGAATTTCGTGCGTTCCCGTTCCCTCATCGCCCAGTCCGTCAACGATCTGCGCCGGTACGTCCCGAGCGCGTCACTGGAAGTGCTGAGCCTCGGGTCGGGACAGGGAGACAAGGACCTGATCGTCCTGCAGTGCTTTGCCGAGCAGGGGATCCGCGTGCGGTACGTCCCGGTGGATGCCAGCCAGGCACTGCTCGAACGGGCCTGTGGGGGAGCGCTGGGATCGGGGATCTGGGCTCAGGGGTGCAAGGCCGACATCATGCGCGCCGACCATCTTGCGGCATTGGCGCCCGGGCCCGACACGCCGCCGCGCCTCGTCTTCCTGCTCGGGAACACGCTGGGCGCGTTCGACCCGCTGGCGGAAGCGCGCACGCTGCGCGCGCTGTTGCGCCCGGAGGACCGGCTGCTGGTGGACGGTGAGATCTACGCGGGCGCGCAGACGGTCGCAGGGTACGACAACCCGCTCAATCGCCGGTTCGCGTGGGCCCCGCTGCACGCCGTCGGGATCGGCGAGGCGGACGGTGACATCGTGTTCGAAGACGTCCCCGACGACCGGCTCCCGGGCCTGCACCCGCTGCGCAAGCATTTCCGCGCCGCGCGCGACGTGGCGGCGCGGCTCGGCGGCGAAACGCTCTCGATCCGGAGCGGCGAACGGCTGGAGATGAATCACTCCTATAAGTACGCCGCGGAGACCTTCCTCCGGATTCTCGAAGAGGCCGGACTCGAGCCGCGCTGGCGCGGCGTGAGCGACGACGGACGGCTCCAAATGGTGCTGGCGGGGCCCACATGACAGCCGTCCTCGAAGTGCGCGGAGCGAGCTTTCACACCCGGGTGTCCGACGTGAGCTTCGAGGTGGGCGCCGGCGAGACGCTGGTACTGCTGGGGCGCAGCGGCTCGGGGAAAACCACCACCCTGAAGCTCATCAACCGATTGCTCGAGCCCACCGGGGGGGAGATCCGGGTCGCGGGCCGGCCGACCCGGGATGCCGAGCCGCACCGCCTGCGGCGCGGGATCGGGTACGTGATCCAGGACGTCGGCCTGTTGCCGCATTTCACGGTCGCGCAGAACGTGGGAATCGTGCCGCAGCTCGAGGGGTGGCCCCCCGAGCGCGTCGCCCCGCGTGTGCGCGAGCTCTTGGCACTGGTGGGCCTCGATCCCGGCCGCTTCGCCGATCGCCGCCCGCACCAACTGTCCGGCGGCCAGCGCCAGCGCGTCGGGGTGGCGCGGGCGCTCGCGGCGGATCCGCCGCTCCTGCTCCTGGACGAGCCGTTCGGCGCGCTCGACCCCATCACCCGAGTCGAGCTGCAGCGCGAGTTCAAGGGGCTGCAGGTGCGTCTGGGGAAGGCGATGGTGTTCGTTACGCACGACGTGCGCGAGGGGCTGCTGCTCGGCACCCGGATCGGTCTGATGCAGGACGGGCGACTGGTGTTTCTGGGCACCCCGGGCGAGTTCCGCCGCTCCGACCATCCCGAGTGCCGGGCGTTTCTCGAGGCGGCAGCGTGAACCTCCTCGACTTTTACGCCGCCAACGGCCGCGAGGTCGCGGGGCTCTTGGGGCAGCACCTGGTGCTGGTCCTCGTGTCCACCGCGATCGCCGTCGCGATCGGCGTGCCGCTCGGCATCTTGCTGAGCCGGCGCCCCGGGTGGCGCCGGCCGATCCTGGGATTCGCCAATGTCTGCCAGACGATTCCCAGCCTCGCCCTGTTCGGCTTTCTCATCCCGTTGCCGTTCATCGGCGGGGTGGGGGCTCGGACCGCGATCGTGGCGCTCGTGGTGTACGCGCTGCTGCCGATCGTGCGCGGCACCTACACGGGGATCGCCTCCGTCGATCCGGCGATCCGCGAGGCCGGCCGGGGAATGGGGATGACGGATCGCGAGCTGCTCACGATGGTCGAGCTGCCGCTCGCCGCGGCGCTCATCCTCTCGGGGATTCGGGTCGCCACGGTAATCGGCGTCGGGGTGGCGACGATCGCGGCCGCGGTCGGAGCGGGGGGGCTTGGCGTCTACATTTTCCGGGGTGTGGCGGTGGTGGACGACACCCTGATCCTCGCCGGAGCGCTGCCCGCGGCGTTGCTGGCACTCGCGGCCGACGGCCTGTTTGGGGTGGTCGAGCGGAGGTTCGTGTGGAGGACGTGAGGGGGTACGGAACCCGGTTCGCGCTGAGCGCACTGCTCGTGTTCGCCTCGTGCACGCGGGGCGACCGCATCGTCGTCGGAGCGAAGAACTTCACCGAGTCGGATCTGCTGGCCGAGATCGTCGCGCAGCAGATCGAGCGGCGGACGAATCTCCCGGTTGGGCGGAAGCTGCACCTGGGCGGCACGTTCGTGTGCGATCGCGCGATCAAGGCGGGAGACATCGATCTGTACGTCGAGTACACGGGGACGGCGTACACGGCGGTCCTGAACCATCCTCCGGGGCCGACGGCGGACAGCGTGTTCCGCGCCGTGGCCGAGGAATACCGCCGCTGGGAGCTCGAGTGGCTCCCGCCGTTCGGGTTCAACAACACCTTCGCGATCGCCGTGCGCCAGGCCGACGCCCAGCGGTATGGATTGCGCACGATCTCCGACCTCGCGCGGGTCGCCCCTCGGTGGAAGGCCGGATTCGGATACGAATTCTTGAACCGGAGCGACGGATTCCCGGGATTGTCCACCCTCTACGGGATCAAGTTCTCCGCGCCCCCCACTGCGATGGATCTCGGTCTCACCTATCGGGCGCTCGCGGAGGGGCAGGTGGACGTGATCGCCGGGAACTCGACCGATGGGCAGCTCGACGCGCTGCGCCTGGTCACGTTGGAAGACGATCGACGCTACTTCCCGCCCTACGAGGCGGCTCCGGTGGTGCGCCGCGTCGTGCTCGAGCGCCACCCCGAGGTGGGGCGGGCGCTCGCCGAGCTGGCGGGGAAGATCGACGACGCCGAAATGCGTCGCTTGAACGCCGAGGCGGACATCGCCCACCGGGATATCCGGGCGATCGCGACTGATTGGCTGGTCCGGACGCTGCCGTGAGCCCGCGGCTCCGGGTAGTGGCGGCCGCGGTGCTGTTCTCGACCGGCGGTACCGCGATCAAATGGTGCGGCTTCGGAACGTGGCAGCTGGCGGCGGGCCGGGCCTGTATCGCGATGTGGACGATCGCGCTACTCATCCCCGAGGCCCGCCGCCGCTGGACCTGGTGGTCCCTTGGAGTGGGCATCGGGTACGCCGTGGCCGGGACGTGCTTCATTTTCGCGAACAAACTCACGACCGCGGCGAGCGCGATCTTCATCCAGGCCACGAACCCGCTGTTCATCCTCGCCTTCGCGCCGCTGCTCTTGCACGAGCGTGTGACGCGCCGAGACGTAAAGTACATGGCCGTCCTGGCGGTCGGCATGGGGTTGCTGCTCTCCGAGCCCGGTCGCCGCTACGCGACCGCGCCTCATCCCGCCCTGGGCAATCTGTTCGCGGTGGGGTGCGCCGTGAGCTGGGCGCTCACCGTGATCGGGTTCCGGTGGGTGGCGCGGACGGGTGGCTGGGGCGCGGTGGCCGCGGCCGCCGTGTCCGGCAATGCGCTCGTGTTCCTCGTCGCGCTGCCGCTCGCGCTGCCGCTCGACGCGGGTAGGGCCCGCGACTGGCTCGCGCTGGCCTTTCTGGGCGTGTTCCAGCTCGGGCTCGCCTATGTGTTCCTTTCCCGCGCCATCCCCGAGGTGCGCGCGCTCGACGTGTCGCTCATCCTGCTGGTCGAACCGGTGTTGAGCTCCGTGTGGGCGTGGCTGGTGCATGGGGAGGCGCTGAGCGCGCGCGCGGTCGTGGGTGGCATGGTGATTCTCGTGGGGACCGCCGTGCATGCGTGGCGTGAGCCGCCGGCCGTGTCCCTGCCGGCCCCGGCGCTCGAAGGATGAGCGCTCGCATCATCCGCACCTATCTCCTCATCACGGGGTTGTTCAACCTCGCCGCCTCGCTCATCTGGGGCGTGGACACGCTGTTCAAGCTCCACGCCGGACTGGACATCTTCCAGGTGATGCTCGTCAACGCCGCATTCACCCTGGGGATGATGGTGTTCGAGATCCCCACCGGCGTGGTGGCGGACACCTTGGGGCGCCGCGTGTCGTTGCTGTTGTGCCTGGTCACGCTGTTCCTCTCGACGCTGCTCTACGTGGCCACCGGCTGGCTGGAGTGGGGCTTCTGGCCGTTCGCGGGCGCGTCGGTGCTGCTCGGCCTCGGCTACACGTTCTACACCGGCGCGGTGGACGCCTGGCTGGTCGATGCGCTCAAGGCGACCGGATACACCGAGCCACTGGAGCCGGTGTTCGCCAAGGGGCAGATGATCTTCGGCGCTGCCATGCTCGTGGGAACGTTGACCGGTGGGGCGCTCGGCCAGCTGGACTTGACCGTGCCGTACCTCGTGCGGGCTGCGACCTTCATTCCCCTGTTTCTGCTCGCCTGGGTCCGCATGCAGGAGATCGGTTTCACTCCCCGCGCGGTGCAGTGGCGCCGGGTGCCGGCCGAGATGCGGCGGGTGTTCGTCGAGGGGATGGACTACGGCCTGCACCACCGCGTCGTTCGCCCGGTGATGCTCGCGTCGCTCGTGGACATGAGCTTCCTGATCTTCGGGTTCTACAGTTGGCAACGCTACTTCCTCGATCTGCTGGGGCGCGATCTGGTATGGGTCTCGGGCCTGATTGCGGCGCTGCTGTCGCTCTCGATGATCGTTGGGAACGCGCTGGTCCGGCCGCTCTCTCGCATCGTGCGGACGCGGACTGGCCTGCTGATCGGATCGATGACGGCCCAGGCGGTGATGGCGGTGCTGTGTGGGGTGCTCGGGCTGGGGGTGACGGCAGGGGCACAACACGCAGTGCCCCTTCGATTCGTCGCCGTGGTGGGGTTATACCTCGTCTACGGCGTCGCCCTCGGCGTCATGGGCCCGGTCAAGCAGGGCTACCTGAATGCGCACATCCCCTCCGCCCACCGCGCCACGATCATCTCGCTCGATTCGTTCTTCGCCAACCTGGGTGGCGTGGCCGGGCAGTCGGGGTGGGGCTACTTCGCACGGGCGCGTTCGATCGCAGAGGCGTGGGTCGGCGCCGGAGCGGCGTTGCTCGTCGGAGTGCCGCTCTACTGGTTGTCGCGGAGGAGCGATCGGCAGTTGGACAAGTTTTGAGTGAGACGCTCTCAACGCTGCCAACATCCGGTTGAGTCCTCCACCCGTCCTACCAGCTACTGCCCTTTGAATTTCGGCAATTCGCTTCGGTGCCGTCTCAGGAATTCTTCATAGACGTGACTGTCCGTGTAGTCCCGCATATCGCAGATCCGCTCGCCCCGGAACTTGAGCACCACGCAGGTGCGCTGGTCCATGACGTCCTTGGGGTCGCCCTTCAGCCAGCTCTTCTCGCGGATCTCCACGATGACCCGGTCATCGGCGTCGTACCAATCACGCCACACATCCTCGTACCC
>JBOHSO010000029.1:0-2529 GCA_050921685.1 Gemmatimonadales bacterium | reverse complement strand
CATTCACCATCCTGGCCATCGGGTACGCCGGTGACTCGCTGATCGATCTGGCGGTCACGAGTGGCGCGCAGCATGACATCGCGATGACGCTGTGGCCGACACCCATTGGGCTGGCCGACGTCGTGGTCACGGCGACGCGCGCCCCGGAGCGCGCGGGGGAATCCGGCGCGAGCGTGAGCGTGCTGTCGAACCGCGAGCTGGTGCAGCGCAACGTGACGACGCTGGATCAGGCGCTGGCGTACGAGCCTGGGGTGACCTTCAACGCCGGCCAGATGGACATCCGTGGCTCGAGCGGCATCGCCCGCGGTGTGGGGAGCCGGGTGCTGCTGCTGCTCGACGGCCACCCCATCCTGAGCGGCGACGGGGGCGAGATCGATTTCGAGTCGCTCCCGCTGCTCGATGTGAACCGGGTCGAAGTGGTGAAAGGCGCGTACACGGCGCTGTACGGCAGCAACGCTGTGGGCGGAGTCGTCACCGTCCTCACCGCCCCCGTGGGCGGACGGCCCCAGACGGTGCTGCGCGCCCACTACGGCGCGTTCCAGGTTCCCGATCGCCACCGCTTCACCGACGGCACGCTGGCCTTCGCCGGGTTGGGCGTTCAGCACTCGCGCCGCGTCGGCAAGCTCGGGGCTCGACTCTTCCTGGGACGCGAATCGAACGATGGGTTCCAGGAAAACGGCGAATCGCGTCGCTGGCTGGTGCGGGGCAAGCTATCCGCGCCACCCGCGAGTGCCCATCCGTGGGATGTGTACGCGCTGTGGGTGCGCGAACGGGACGGCCAGTTCTTCACCTGGCGGTCCGACTCCCAGCCCTACCAGGTCTCGCCGGACGCCGCGACATCGCCACCGTCGACCTGCGGCTCGGGTATCGGGCCGCCGGGGTGGCGCTCCAGGCGAAGGTCACCAACCTGTTCCAGGCGTTCTACGTGGACGTGATGGAGCGCAGCGCGGGCGCTCCGCGCAGCGTGAGCCTGACGGGATTTCGGGATTTCTGAGCGAGGGCGCCGCGCGCTACGGAGCAGCGGGGCGTGCCGAGAGCCGGATCACCGCCCGGATGTCCTCCGTCCACCCGGTCGCGTCGTCGGGCGGCTCGAACGACCACACCTCCCGCAACCGGCCCGAGCCCGCGCCGATGCGCACGCGGGCGCCGGCGCGGCTCACGTCGTACAACGGGCGGCTGCTCCGAGTGATCTCAATCCCGACCTTGTCGTTCTTGTGAATCAGGACAGTCTGGCGGGTGACCAGGATGGACCCCAGTCGGTCCTCCCAGCCTGCCGAGCGGGTGCCGGGGTCGTGGGTGTAGCGGAACCAGACGTTGTCCGCACGCCGGAGCACGGTTTCCGCGCCGAACCGACGCTCCTGCTCCAGACTGAGGCGACTCGTGTCCTCGGAGCACGCCGGGTACCCGAGTGCCAAGGCGAGCGTCGCGGCCAGTGCGCGGCGCGCGTGGCTCACCTCTCCTTCTTGCCCTTCCGCTTCACGTCCGCGCCATGCGCCCGCGCATATGACTGGATGTCCTTGAAGCGGCCCTTTGCGTCGCGCACGGCGTAGAGCTTCTTCCCGGAGCTGCTGCGGTGCGTGGTGCGGCGACCCTTCCCGGCCATAGATCCTCCTCGTGCAGTCGATGCGAACCGTGGAATGACGACCATCCGAGCCTCGGAGGCTCTGCTCACAAGCTGCAGGCGGGCCGCCGGATGCGGAAGAGCAACCGAATCACGACTCCTCGTCCGGCCGTCGGCGCCCCAAGTCCTCGCTCAGCACGCTGTCCAGCGTCGTGATCAAGAGGTCGGCATCCTCAGCGGTGAATACGAGCGGGGGCTTGATCTTCAGCACGTTGTGGAACGGGCCGTCCGTACTCACCAGCACGCCACGCTCGCACAGTCGGTTCGCCACGTGGCTCGCCTCTTCACCCGCCGGCTCCAGGGTGGTGCGATCCCGAACCAGCTCGACGCCGATGAACAGGCCAAGCCCCCGCACATCGCCGATCAGGGGGTGCCGGGTGGCGAGGTCGCGCAGCCCGGTGTGCAGGCGCCGCCCGACCCGCAGGGCGTTCGCCTGGAGCCCTTCCTCGGAGATGACGTCGAGCACGGCGAGGCCGATGGCGCAGGAGACGGGATTGCCACCGAACGTGTTGAAATACGCCATGCCGTTGGCGAACGCGGCGGCGATCTCGGGGGTCGTGATCACGGCACCCATGGGGTGGCCATTGCCCATCGGCTTCCCCAGGGTGATGATGTCGGGCACGACGTCCTGCGTGTCGAACCCCCAGAAGTGCGTGCCGCTGCGCCCAAAGCCCACCTGCACCTCGTCCGCGATGCACAGGCCGCCCGCCCGGCGGACGTGGCCGTAGGCGGCGGACAGGAACCCGTCCGGCAACACCACCTGCCCGCCGCTGGACAGCATGGATTCGCACAAGAATCCGGCCGGTTGCGCCCCGCGCGCGCGGATGCGCGTGATCGCTTCCGCCACGAGCGCCGCGTAGCGCTCTCCGGCGCGCCGGTCGTCGCGCCGGTAGCGGCCGCGGTAGTCG
>JBOHSO010000028.1:0-4823 GCA_050921685.1 Gemmatimonadales bacterium | reverse complement strand
GCTCCACGTTGTGCAGGGCCGACGCCCGGGGCAGCAGGTTGAACGTCTGGAACACGAACCCGATCTCCTTGTTGCGGATGCGGGCCAGCTCGTCGTCCGAGAGGTCGGAGACCTTCTGGCCGTTGAGCCAGTACTCGCCCGCCGTCGGCGTGTCGAGGCAGCCGATCAGGTTCATCAGCGTGGATTTCCCCGATCCCGACGGCCCCATCACGGCCACGTACTCGTTGCGTCGGATCTGGAGATCCACGCCGCGCAGCGCGCGCACCACCTCCGAGCCCATGTCGTAGTCGCGCCCGAGCTTGTACGTCAGGATGATGACGTCGGGCAGCGGCGTGTCGCCGGTGCGGAACTCCTGCACGCGGCTCACGAGCCGCTCCGCTTGGCCGTGTCGGCCGGCTGCCGGCTGGCCCGCACCGCGCTCCCGTCCTTGAGGTCGCGGATCGCCTGGTAGGGGCCCGCGACGATCTCCTCGCCCTGCTTCACACCGTCCAGGACCTCGAAATACTCGTCCCCCGCGATGCCGACCTTCACCGGGCGGAACGTGGCCTTCCCGTTGGCCACGACGAACACGCCCTCGGCTTCCTTCTTCTTGCCGACCTGGGCGGTGTCCCGGCGGCTCTCGGTCGTGACCGGGGTGTTCTCGCGCACGGTGAGGGCGATGATCGGGATCGACACCGCCTGCCGGCGCGTATCGGTGACGATCCGGGCCGTCGCCGAGAGGTCGGGGCGCACGTCGCTCGGCGGATTCTGGAGCGTGATCTCCACTTCGTAGTCCACCGCCCGGTCGTTGGTGCCCCCCGAGACGGAGACCGTCTGCGACAGTAGCGCGCTGTTCGCGATCTTGGTCACGCGGCCCACGAACGTCGTGTCCGGGAACGCGTCGATCGACACCTCGACCGAGTCGTCCAGGTGGATGCGCACGACGTCGGTTTCATCCACGTTCACCTTCGTCTGGATCACCGACAAGTCGGACACCGTGAGCAGCAGCCCGACGTCGCGGGAGAAATTGCCGGGCATGGCCATCTCGCCCTCTTCCACCGCGAGCCGGGTGATGCGCCCTGCCATCGGCGCCACGATCCGCGTCTTGGCCAGCTGGTCGCGCGCCTCCGACACCCCGGCACGCGCCTGATCGACCTGGTGCTGCGACGCGTTGGCGACCGCCTCGGCGACGTCGAAGGACGTCTGCGCCTGCTCCAGCTGCTCGTCCGAGATGAGGTTGGGGTTCTGCTGCTTGAGCTGCTTCGCCCGCTCCAGCGCCCGCACCGCCTGATCGCGGCTCGCCCGGGCCTGTACCAGCGCCGCCTGCGCCGAGGCGTAGGTGGCCCGCGCGCGCTCCAGGTTCGCCTCGTAGATCGTGGCGTCGATCTGCAGCAGGAACTGGCCCTTCTGGACCAGGTCGCCCTCACGCACCGCGAGTCGGGTGATCCGGCCCGTGATATCGGGGCTCACGTCCACTTTGGACTTGGGTTGGACCTTCCCGCTCGCCGTCACGGCGGCCACGAGATCGCGGCGGCCCACTTTTTCGAACCGCACTTCGACGCCGCGGTCGCGCTTGGAGCTCGCACTGATCACGATGAGCCCCACCACGAAGAGCACGCCGCCGACGCCGATGAACACTTTGCCTCGTTTGGACATGTTTTCGCTTTCCTCTCCGGTTTAACGCAACGGGCGCCCGACGGCCGCTTCCAGCGCGGCCAACGCCTTGTGATGGTCGTAGACCGCCGCGATGTAATCGGTCTCCGCCCGCAGCGCGGCGACCTGGGCGTCGAGCAGCTCGAAGAACGTCCCCGAGCCGATCCGGTAGCGATCGGTGGCCAGCTGCTCCTGCTCACGCCCTAGCGCGCGATTGGTGCCCTGGATCCCCACCGATTCGAAGGCCGTCTCCAGCGTCAGGAACGTCTGGCTCACCTCGGTCTGCAACGCCAGGCCGCGGGCCCGCACGCCCTCCTCCAGGTCTTCGCGCACCGCCTTCGCTTCGGCGACCTGCACCGGCTGCTGGAAGTTGGTCCAGAGGGGCAGGCTCACCGTGAGGCGCGCCTGGAACGGCTGCCCGATGAAATCGAACGGGAACACGTCGTTTTGGGCGCGCAGCGCCTGTTCGTTGGCCGCGGTCCACGTGTATTGGCTGCAGTCGAGCGCCTGAAGACCATTGTTGGTGCGGATGACATTGTCCTGCACACACGCCGTGGACTGTACGCCAGCCGCGACCTGACTGCCCACGATCACCTGGTCCAGGTCACGCGTCCGCGCGTACGCCTGGGTGAAGCCCGACCACCCCGCCGAGAGCGACACAGTCGGCCCCCAGCTCGACGCCGCGGCGCGCACGCCCCACGCCGCCGAGCGCTCCCGCGCCCGCAGCGCCTGCAACGCCGGGTTCTGCGCCTCGGCGATGGTGAGCAGCTCCTCCAGCACCCAGGTGGGGCGCTGGACCGCGAAGCTGTCGCTCAACTGGACCGAGTCGACCGCCGTGGGGGCGCTCACGCCCAGCTGCTCGAACAGCCGCAGCTTCTCGACGCGCTGCGTCGTACGGGCCTGCAGCAACCCCACCTGCGCCTGTCCGAGCGCCACCTGCGCCTGGCGCACGTCGATCAAGGTCGCCTGACCCACGGCGTAGCGGGCCTGGGCGAGCTTGAGGAACTCCTCGTTGCGGGACAGCAGCCGTTCGGCGACGCCGACGTTGTCCCGCGCCTGCAGCACGCTCAGATACTGCTGCGTCACGGCGTTTTCGAGGACGGCCCGCGCGCCGGCGATGTCCGCGTCCGCCGCCGTGAGCTGCGCCTTGCGCAGTCCCGGCTGCGACAGGGTCGCACCCGAGAACTGCCAGTCGAGCCCGAGCGAGTAGCTCGAGTTCACCGTTGCGTAGCTCTGCGAGAAATCCGTCGTGAGGAACCGCTGCGATCCCGTCCCCGAATAGCCAAGGGTGCCCGATACGGTAGCCTGCGGGATCAGCAGGCTGGCGAAGGCGTTGCGCGTCGCCCAGGCGGCCGGTCCGCGGTTGTTGACCGTTTGGCGATACGCCGGGTTGTGTTCCCGCGCGATGGCCACCGCGTCGGCCAGCGACAAGGCGGCTGGCACGCTCCGCTGCGCGGCCACGGTGCCGGCGAAGCCGAGCAGACCGAGGGTGAGCAGGATTGGTCTCATGCGCTTCCTTAGGGGTGGCGGACCGTGACGATTTGAAGAACGTACCACGAAGTCGTGCCCCTTACGCGTTCGGGCTCGGTGAGGTTTCGTGTTGGCATGCCTGGAGCCGCCGGGGAAAACTAGCGGTCCCAACGAGTTCCGTGCAGTGGGATCAGCCGGGAAGCCGTTCGGCCCTGATCGAGCGCTCGGGGACCTCGATTTTCATGAGCCGGCCGTCGGTGCCGAGCCATACGTGGACCGGACCATCGGGCCCGCCGGTGACCAGCATGTGGCGCAGCGTGGTGGAATCGCGGTTCAGGGTCGTGCCGGCGAGGCCGAGGTCGATGATGGTGAGCGGCACACGGAGCGCCACGCGCGGAAAGATGCCCGTCACGGCGGTGGGGGTCGCGCCGGCGCGCCAGGCGGCAAAGAGGTAAGGGGCGAACACGGAGTCATCCACCATCACCGTGGGTGGAGCCGCGGCCAACTCGCGAGCCCGCTCCCGTCCCGGGGATACGTAGCGCAGCGTGTAGCGGCCGAGGCCGCGCTGGCCGATGATGCGCAGCGACACGCCGTTGGCCGCTACCTCATAGACCAGCACGGCGGGCTCGGAATCGGGGGCCAGCTCCAGCACGGGCGCGAGGACCGCGGGCCGGGGACCGACCACCCAACGAGCGGTAGTGGCGAGCACCCAGCCGCTCGTGTTGTCTCCCAGGCGCCTGGTGAGCAGGCGGAACGTCTCGCGGGCCACCTCCTGGGTGTCGATGCGCACCACCAGGGTTCCCACGTCGAGCGGCGCGGCGGTCTGGGCCAGCGCGAGGGCGCTCACCAGGGCGGCGAGGCTCATGTGGCGGGGGCGCCGAGAACTCGCGTGGCGACGCGCTCGCGAATCATCTTATAGATGCGTTCGCCTTTTTCGGGGGTGGCGAGGGTGGGCCGCCCGATGGAGCCGGGCGATAGGGCCGGCAGCGGGCGGGTCAGGCCGCGAATCTGGCGGTGCTTCGAGGCGTCGGGCAGGAGGAAATCCTGGGCGCGCTCCATGCGCACCAGCTCAGGGGCGATGTGCAGCAGCAGAGAGGTGTCGAGCTCGCCGCCGTGAGTCGGCGAGTCCGGGTCCAGCAGCAAGTCTCCCAAGTCGAGGGCGAACACGTCGACGGTGAACACACGCGCGCGGCTGGTCCGCAGGGTGCACAGCGCCTCCTGGTGGGGATCGTGGCCGTGTGCGGTCAAGATGATGAATTGCTCGACGCCCGCTTGTTCCCAGGCGCCGAGCAGGTCGTTCATCCAGCGGTGCAGCGTCTTGCGCCGGACCATGGCGTTTCCAGGGAACGGGCGCCGGGTGGCGGTGTTCACCCCGTACTCGACGGTCGGGGCGCGGAGCACGCCGAACTGCGCGGAGAGGTCGTCGGCGAGCCGCTCGACGATGATGGTGTCGCAGCCCAGCGGTAGATGGGGGCCGTGCTGTTCGCACGTGCCGACGGGAATGAGCAGGCGTGGGTCGCGCGTGAGATGCACGCGGACGTCTTCCGGAACGAGGCTCTTGAGGTGCAGCGGCACGCTCATGTGGTGATGGCAGGCGTCCTGGCGGCGCTGGCGGCGGCCGAGTGGCTGCATGGACTCGGCGCGGCCTGGGCGTGGCTCGCAGGGGCGGCCGGTCTGGCCGCCGCGCTGCTGGCGCTCACGCAGCGACCGCTGCGCTCGGC
>JBOHSO010000027.1:0-2669 GCA_050921685.1 Gemmatimonadales bacterium | reverse complement strand
CTCGGTGATGCACCGGCTCGATGGCGGGCTGATCCCGGCCGTCCCGGTGCCGTTTACGGGAACGACCATTGCCGCCGAC
Source organism: Gemmatimonadales bacterium (assembly GCA_050921685.1). Lineage (GTDB taxonomy): Bacteria > Gemmatimonadota > Gemmatimonadetes > Gemmatimonadales > GWC2-71-9 > DASTHG01. The sequence goes on along the minus strand of JBOHSO010000027.1, from coordinate 2,590 downwards.
GCCCAGCAGGCGTACGCCCGATCGCTGGCCGCGCAGGACGTGGCCGGCGTGGCGGTGTGGGTCCATACCGGGCGCGGTCCCCGCCTCACCCCGCACCAACGGCAGGTAGTACTCCAGACGTGGCGCGCGGCCTTCCCGGACCGGGTGCTGGTAGCCGGCGCCGCATCGCTTGAGATGGCGCGCGAGGCGCGCGCCGGCGGCGCCGACGCGCTGCTCGCCTTCCCACGCGCCGAGGATCCCGTGGGCTGGCACGCCGCCCTGGGGGCGGAGCTGCCCGTCATCGCCTTCCATCTATATGCGGCCGCGGGTGGCGTCGCCTATGACGATGAGGCCCTGGTCGCCGTCCTGGCGCTGCCGAGTGTCATCGGCATCAAGGTGGCCACGCTCGATTCGGTCATGACGTTCCAGCGGATCGCCGCGCTGATGCGGGGCCACGCCGACAAGTTGCTCTTGAGCGGCGAGGACCGGTTCCTAGGCTACTCCCTCATGCTTGGTGCCCGCGCCGCCTTAGTGGGGATGGGCGCCGCGCTCACGGACCTGCAGTGCGCGCTGCTGCGGGCGTTCACCGCCGGGGACCTGGTCCGGTTCAGCCGGCTCTCGGCCATCGTGGACCGGTTCGCGCAGGCCACCTTCGTACCGCCGATGGAAGGGTACGTGCGGCGTATGCTGTGGGCGGCGGCCGCCGAGGGGATCATCCCGGCCGACGCGTGCGACGATCCCTGGGGGCCGGCGCTGGCGCCCGCGGAGCGCGACGCCGTCATTCAGGCCGTCCGCGATGCGCGCGCTGCTGTCAGCTGATTTCGAGCGCTTCAAGGACGATATGCCGCGGGACGTCGCCGCTTACGTCCGCGACGCCTACCGCATCGACTTGACCGCGCGGTACCTCGGCCAACCGCTGCCGCACCCGATCGGCAAGGGCTCGGGCCAGCTGTCGCTCAACCAGCGCCAGCTCGAGGAGGATGCGGCCGCCGGCCTCGCGTTCGTGGTGTTGAAGACGGTGATCGCGCAGGACGCCGCCGGGGTGAAGTCGATGGCGGCGTGGGCCGCACGCGAAGCGAAGATGAAGGTCGAGCGGCGGGTCGTCGGCGGCGCGGATCGCGGGTGGACGGTGACCTGGAAGGGCAGAGGGTGGGATCGATCGTTCGACGAGTACCTGGCCCTGGTCCGCACGGGGCGAGATCTCACTCGTGCGGGGAGCATCCTGGTGGTGCCTTCGGTGAAGTACCACCTCCCGCGGCTCGGCGTGCCCTTTCTCGAAGGGGAATACCGCTTCACCACAGGCAAACTCGCGCAGGTCTGGGATGAGCCGCCGCTCCTGATCGAGCAGGATTTCTCCCCGACGTTGGCCGGCGATGCCCTCGCCGAGAATCGCGCGCAAGTCCTGCGCTGGCTGCGCGAGGTGCCGCGGCTCATCCGCGAGTCGTCGCCCATCCCGGTTCGCGTCGCCCTCAAGCTGATGAATGCGCGCTTTGAGGAGGGGTTTCAGCACGAGATGATGCAAGCGGCGGCCACGGCCGACGCGCTGGTGGTGTTCAATCGGCTGTTCGATCCCCACCGGGGCGTCGCCTACGGTGGCTTGGATCTGAGCGAGCGGAATCTCCGTGTCCTGAGCTCGTTCTCGTCGTTGTCCCGCGGGACGGAGCCATCGCCTGTCCGGAGCCTGTGCGGCACCGGCAACGTCTGCACGGGAAGAGTGCTGATGGACTACGCCCTGCGCGGCTGCGAGGCGGTGCAGCTCCACACATTCTTTCAGCTGCCGCTCGACGAGTACTCGGCCCATGAGGGATCGCGCACGCAGCGTGCGCTGCACCGGCTGATATTTCATCCGCAGGACGGCGTGATCGCCGAGTTGTGGAAGCTGGAGGCGCGGGGGGTGATCCACCGGCGGAGCGGAGCGCTGCATTTTCTCGATGTGCCGCATGCGCGTCTCCAAAGCTGAACTGTTCGAGCTGACGTTGCCGCTCGTCGAGCCCTTCGTGATCTCCGGGGGCGCGATCCGGGAACGTCGTTCGCTCGTCGTCGTCCTGCACGACGAGGCGGGACTCGCGGGATACGGCGAGTCGCCGCCCTTCGAGCTGCCGTTCTACTCCGAGGAGACCCTCGCCACGGCCCGCCACCTGATCACCCGTGTATTGCTGCCGCGGGTGATCGACCGGGAATTCGAGTCGCCGGAAGCCCTCGATGCCGTCCTGCGCGTGGGCGTGCGCGGGAACCCGTTCGCCCGCGCTGGCGTCGAAACGGCGGCCTGGGACCTCGAGGCCCACCGTCGCCACACCGGGCTGGCGGCGCTGCTCGCCGAGCGCCTGGGGACGGCCACCGCCGGGGCGGTACCGTGCGGGGTGGCCTTGGGGATTCCCGAGGATCGGCAGCCCGGGACGCTGGCGCATCGCGTCGCGGACGCGCTGCGCCTGGGGTACCGGCGCGTGAAGATCAAGGTGATGCCGGGCTGGGACGAGATCGCCGTCCGGGCGGCACGCGACGCGATGGCAGGCGTCGACCTGCCGCTCACCGTGGACGCGAACGGCGCGTACGAGTGGCCCGCGCACGAGGCGAACCTGCGGGCACTCGACGACGCCGGCCTCCTCTACAT
>JBOHSO010000026.1:0-3152 GCA_050921685.1 Gemmatimonadales bacterium | reverse complement strand
GGGGGACACCGCTCGCTGCCGAGGATGCCATCGGCGCAGGACGCGAACGGCCCACTCTGGTGCTGATGAAGGGTCCACCCGGCAGCGGCAAGAGCACCATCGCAACTGCGCTCGGGCGCCGTCTCGGCTGGCCGGTCATCGACAAGGATGCGGTTCGCGACCTGCTGCCCGACGAGCTTGGTGGCATCTCGTACGAAGCAATGTTGGCGCTCGCCGAGCGACAGCTGAGCATCGGGCTGAATGTCATCGCGGACAGTCCGCTGGGCTACGCCAGGGCGTATGCGAAGGCGCACGCGGTGGCCGCCAGCTCGGACGCCCGCCGCCCGGCGGTCTCGATCCCCACCTCCAGCGCGTAGCGGACCGCGGCGCCCATCCCGAGCACCAGGGCGTAGGCGAACTCCCAGTTCTCGAACCGCCGGGCGCCGTCGGCCAATCGAAACGCTTCGTCCGCGGTCCAGTCGGCACCCCGCATGTCCACGAGCAAGGGATAGTCGCCGCGTGCCAATGCCCGGTCGGCTACGTACAGGAAGCCGATGCCGCGGGGTCCGCGCAGGAACTTGCGAGCCGTCGCCGCCAGGTAATCGCAGCGCAGCGCGCGGACGTCGATCGGCCGCTGGCCCACCACTTGGCACGCGTCGACCAGATAGGGTACCCCCTCCGCCTCGCACACGGCGCCGACCGCCTCGGCGGCCTGCACCAGTCCGGAATTCGTGGGAATCCAGCTCAGCGCGACGAGCCGGCAGCGACGCTCGCGCAAGAGCGCGCGCACGCTGTCGGGATCCACGCCGCCCTCGGGCAGGTCCGCCGCGTGGCGCACCACCACGCCGAGCCGGCGTGCCATCGAGAGATACATGAGCTGGTTGGACACATAGTCGGCGCGAGTGGTGACGAGCGCGTCGCCCGGACGGAAATCGAAGGCGGTGAGGGCCTGTGCGACCGCGACGGTGGCGTTCTCGACCACGGCGAGGTTGCGCGGCTCGACGCCGATGAGTCGTGCCACTGCCTCGTAGCTCGCGGTCACGCGATCGCGCGCCTCGTCCGCCGCCTCGTAGCCGCCAAACTCCGACTCGCGGCGCAGGTGGGCGGTCACGGCGTCGAGCACCGGCCGGGGCATGAGCGCGGCGCCGGCGTTGTTCAGGTGAACCCGCTCGGCGCAGCCCGGAGTGTCGGCGCGCCACTCCGCCAGGCGTGGCGGCGTCCGCGTCTTCGCCTCCTTATTGATCGGCAGGGGCCGGATCGTCGAGACCGTCGCTATTGACGTCCTCGAACGTCCGGACCGACATCCGGATGTTGTCCTTGACCAGATGCTCGTGGGGTTGGCCCGGGCCGGCGGTCGCCGGGTCGACGAGGGCGGTCTTCTCAGCGGAGAGGAACCACGTCGCGACGTTCAGCCGGAGCGTCAGGCGCGCCGTCGAGTCCGCCGCGACGATCATCGGGGGGGTGATGTCGGTCTCTTCCTGCTCGTTGAAGTCCGTGGCGAACACGAACTCCCGCCGCCGTCCGGCTCGGCTGAACGTCCCCTGCACCCGCACCGAGGTGTTGGCGAATTCGGGATGGGCGGCCAGGAATGCGCTGTCCCGCTGCGCGTCGGGCCGATGGATTTGCAGGTGGAGCACGATGTAGCGGTCGGCCGGGGCGCGAACCGTGGTGCGGTGCTCCGCCTGGTCGCCGAGCGGAAGCTGAAGCAGCACCGGCCCGGCTTCCACGGTCGAACACTCGTTCGGGTCGTCCGGGTCGCAGTGTCCCGACTCCATCGGGGAGAGCATGATCTGGGTCAACACGAGCTCGACGCGGCGCAGGATGACCGTGTCCCGGCCGAGCGTCACGACGACACTGTCCCCCGTGGCCAGCGCACCGGCGGCAGCGGTGGTCGCCTCTGGGGCGGCGAGTGGAACACCGGGGGGATGGCGCGTGGCGACCTGGAAGGCAACGGAGCCGGCGGGTGGCTCGCGTTTCGAGCAGCCGATCACGCCCACCGCTACCGCGGCCCAGCCTATCCATCCGCATCTGCGCATGATTTCCTCTCGATGGTCGTGTCAGCGCGGGCGCGCTCAGCCGTATCCCTGAAACGGCTCCATTTGGAGCCGGACGTTGAGCGGCTTATACCGGAACAGGTGAGTCATGCGGACCTCCGCGCCCGCCCGTTCTACCCGGGATTCCAGTAGCTCGAACTCGTTTGCGTCGCCCAGGCCCATCTCGTTCAGCCGGGCCGCCTCGCCCTTGCACACGTCGCCGGGAGTCGGCTTGGGGTTGGGATAGGCGTCTTCGTGATGGCGACGCAGCGCCTCCCAGTGCGCGTCACCGGCGCGCTCCACCGACGCGCGAATGTCCTCGCGACTGAATGGCATCTGCCTCGGCTCCCGAGCCTTCCAAAGGTACCTGGGCGCGCGTTTGTCCTGCTACCCGCGGCGTAATTCTGGTTACCGTCGGAGCGGCGCTGCAGCCGATCATAGCTGGTGCTCGCCCGGGTCCGCTCGGCCGCCGTGTTGGGAATCGACGCCTACCTGGTGGACGTCGAGACCGACATCGCCAACGGACTGCCCACCTTCGCCACCGTCGGCTTGCCGCAGGGCGCGGTGAAGGAAGGCCGCGAGCGCGTGTACGCGGCGATCGCGAACACCGGGTACACCTTCCCGCTCAAGCGCATCACCGTCAACCTCGCCCCGGCCGACGTGCGCAAAGATGGGTCGGCGTTCGACCTGCCGATCGCCGTCGGCATCCTCGCGGCGACCGAGCAGATCGCCCCGGCGCGGCTGGGCGGGGTCGTGTTGCTGGGCGAGCTGGGGCTTGAGGGGGCGATCCGACCGGTGCGCGGCGCATTGCCGGTGGCGCTCGCGGCCCGCGCCGCGGGGGCGGAGGCATTGGTGCTGCCGCGCGAAAACCTCGCCGAGGCGGGCGTGGTGTCCGGGTTGCGGGTGCTGGGCGCGGCGACCCTCGCCGAGTTGGCCGATTTCCTCGACGCGCGGGCCGAGCTCCCGGCGGCGGCGGTGGATGTGTCCCGTCTCTTCGAGGAGCGCGCCCGGGACGACGTGGACTTCGCCGAGGTGAAGGGCCAGCCGCACGCGAAGCGAGCGCTCGAGGTGGCGGCGGCGGGGGCACACAACGTGCTGATGGTGGGTCCGCCCGGGTCGGGCAAGACGATGCTCGCACGC
>JBOHSO010000025.1:0-5079 GCA_050921685.1 Gemmatimonadales bacterium | reverse complement strand
TTGGTGCCGGTGAGCCCGAGGTCCTCGCGCAGCACTTCGAGCAGCGTCTTGTGCGGGGCGAACGCGACCTCGCACGACTCGCCGTTCAACTGGAACGCGATGGTGGCTTTCGCGTCGGTCATCAAGGCTAAGCTAACCTTGCCATCCGGCAGGCGCAGCGCCAGCTTCCGGGCGACCGCTACAGGAATCGCCATGCCGCCTGGTGTTCGCCTCGTCTTGCTCGCGCTCACCGTCGCCGCGCCGTGCGGTGTGGGAGCGCAAGCGGACGCCCGTGCCCACGCGCTCCGGATTCTCAGGGCCGTACCGCTGATCGACGGCCACAACGACATCCCGGACGCCATCCGCGGCCGCGGCGGCCTCGACTCGGTGGACTTCGGGGCCACCCAGCTCGGGTTGATGACCGACATCCCGAAGCTCGTGGAGGGTCGAGTCGGCGCGCAGTTCTGGGCGGCTTACGTGCCGGTCAGTACGAGGCACGGCGGCGACCACCCGGCGGTGTACGCACTCGAGCAGATCGACTTGGTCCATCGGCTGTGTGCCAAGCACCCGGGCAGCCTCGCTATGGCGTTCACCGCGGCCGACATCGAGCGGAACTTCCGCGCCCGCAAGATCTCGTGCCTCATCGGCATCGAGGGCGGGCACGCGATCGAGAGCTCGCTCGGCGCCCTGAGGATGTTCTCCCATCTGGGCGTGCGGTACATGACGCTCACGCACTGGGAGACGATCGAATGGGCCGACGCCGCCACCGATACGGCGCAGCACGGTGGCCTCTCGCCGTTCGGCGAAACCGTGGTGCGGGAGATGAACCGCCTGGGCATGCTGGTGGACCTCTCGCACGTGTCCGACGGCACGATGCTGGACGCGCTCCGCGTGTCGCAGGCCCCCGTCATCTACTCGCACTCCTCGGCTCGCGCCATCTCGGGCCACGTGCGCAACGTCCCCGACTCGATCCTCGCGCTGATGGAGGCGAACGGCGGGGTCGTCATGGTGAACTTCAATCCGGGCTTCGTTTCCGAGGCGGTCCGCCTGTACGAGGACAGCACGCGGGCGCGGGGCCGGGCGTTGCGCGCCGGCGGGATGGACTCCGCGGCCGTCTCCGACTCGACGCGCGCCTGGGCGGCACGGGCTCCACGCGCGACCCTGCAGCAGGTGGCCGACCACATCCAGCACATCCGCACCGTCGCCGGGGTGGACCACGTCGGCCTGGGGTCGGATTTCGACGGCATTTCGAGTGTGCCGCAGGGATTGGAAAACGTCACCAAGTTCCCCGACCTGATCGCCGAGCTGCTCCGCCGGGGCTGGAGCGAACAGGATGTGAGGAAAGTGGTCGGCCTGAATGCGCTGCGGGCGTTGCGCGAGGCAGAACGGGTCGCGCGGCAAATGCAGCGGTAGAGGCTGAGACGCACAGAAGCGTCTACTCTCTACAATCCTCGTCTATATCGCAGCCCGACCGACCAATACCGGTACCCCCCCGTCGTAGTCGCGCCCGACCCGGCTGCCGCGCTGTTGGTGTACAGGGCCACGAGTGACAGCTCGTCGATCGCCCGCCAGCCCCGCGACAGGGTGAGGTCCCCGTGCCATTCGGCTTGGGTCGCGGCACCGGCCCCGACCTGCTGGGCACCCAGCCCGGCCGTCGCCCGCACACTCCAGCGGGTGCGCCGCCAGACATACACCGCTCGGCCCTCGCCCAGGATGAAACGATCGGGCGCGAAGTAGCCGCGTCCGGGGTTGGCGTCACGATAGCCAAGCAGCCGGCTGTAGCCGCCGACGTAGACGCCGTGCCCCACGCCGACCATCACGCCGAGGGTGCCGAGCAGGCGACGGTTTCCGTCGGACAGCCACGCTGCGTCCACCACAGCGGATACCGAGAGGTTGGGGCGAGGCGCCAGTTCCAGCTCGGCCAGCAGCTCGTCCCACACGAACGCGCTATCGACCAGCACGACCGTCTCGTCGAAGGGATAATGGCTGTACCCGATGTTGAGCGAAGCAAATTTCGCCGGCCGGAGGCCGATGCCGAGCTGAGCGGTGGCGAAGCTGCGCGCCCCACCACTCGCGCCGTCGAGAATGCGCAAGCCGGCGCCGGCGCGTAGCGACGGGCCGCCGCCGTGCGATTTCACGAGCCAGCCCTCCACGCCGTCGCTTGATCCCCCGAGCCCCAGGGCGTCGTTGCGTCGCCGGGTTGCCCGCAGCGTCCCCCGCAAGTCGGGGCGCAGGGAAGCGCCGAACGTCGCGGTGAGCGCGACGAACCTGTTGTGCTCGATGTCGTCGGCGGCGTCGGTGGCAACCTCGATGACCGGGCGGCGGGCGGCGCGCACCTGGTCGAACACGTCGCGCGCGGTGCGATCCCCGGGGGCGCGTGCCCGTGCGCGCGCGACGTACGCCTCCGCGAGGGCCGCCTCGCCCGCCCAGTAGAGCGTTTGCGCGAGGCCGGTAAGGATCTCGGGGTCTTCCGGGTGTCGCTCCAGCGCCTGGCGCCACATCCGTTCGGCGCGTTCCAAGTCGCCGCTCCAGGCGACGGTCCGCGCGCGGCCGGCCAGTGCGTCGGCCCGATCGGGCGAGAGCACGAGCACGGAGTCGTACAACGCTTCCGACCAGCGTTGCTTGCCGGCCCAGGACAGCACGCGGGCATGCGCCACCATCGTCTCGGGATCCAGGGGTTCGACGTGGCGCAGGCGCGCGAAGCGAGCCAGGGACCGGTCGAGCTCGCCGTCCCAGCTGTCGAAGATCGCGAGTCGATACAGGGCGCGTGGATTGAGCGAGTCGAGCGCGAGCACCGAGTCGTACAACGCGCGGGCGGTGCGGTAGTCGCCGCGATTGAACGCATCTTCGGCTTCCGGGAGCTGCGCGGCAGCTGGGGCGGCGAGCGCCGCGAGCGCCAGCACGCCTGCGAGCGCGACGCGACCGGCGCGGCAGTGCCGGTTCACCATGAGCTCCACAGATCCCGCATGGCGGCGTACGCGGGTTTCAGGCGCTCGTGCCAGCTCGGCTGCTCCCAGGTGGGCCAGGTGTAGGTGGAGGCGGCCGCCATATTGGCCACGAGACGATCGTCGCCGCGAGCCAGGGCCGCCACGATGAAGCGAAAACCGTCGGTGGGCCCGGTGACGGTCACGCCACCCTCGCGGACGGCCGTCAGCACCGTCCGTGACGACGGGTCGGTGACGTTGAGGAGGCCCCAGGGAAGACGCACCTCCACGAGGCCGGCCGCGCGATCCACGAACCAGTCGGACAGCGAGGACGTGGCCTGGCGGCCGTAGCGCAGCCGGCCCCGGTCCACGCCGAGCGCCGGGAACGTCCGTCCGTTGCGCCCGACGCGGAAGCGGTTGGTGGTGACGTACAACGAGTCGAACTGGCCGCTCTCGCTCCGCGACTCCACGGTGCACCGCGCGTTGTAGAAGGGGTCGAGCCCGGTGGGGCCCATTCCCGCTCGCGGGACGAGGTACGGACTGTAGCTCCGCGCCACGAACATCCGGCCGCCGGCGCTGTCACCCAGATCGAGGTAGAACTCGATGCCGGTGGAGAGCCGATTCGAAACGCCGGGGAGCCTGACCTCGCCACGATTGGTCCGGTAGGTGTCGATCCCGACCAGGTAGCGCACCGAGTCGGGTGCGACGCGGCCATATGCCACCTCGAGCGCCAGGTAGAGATACGCCTCGTCGGAGCCGACGCGGAGCACGAGCGAGCTGTCGCTCTGGAGCACGGGCAAATCGCGCCACCGTCGGGGGTCGCCGCCGAGCTCGGGTGTGCGTGCGGCGTTCCCGGCATACTGGCCCAGCAGGCCGTAATTCTGCTCGGCGTCCATCACGTTCAGCCAGAGTCGATTGCGCTCCGCCGGCACTTCGAGATCGATCACCACCCAGTTGTGCTTGAACCATTCGTCGATCCAGGCGAACAGGATGCCGCCCGCCAGCCCCGCCTCGCGGATCTCGCGCGTGAGACGCACGTCGATCGCCGCCATCGCCTCCTCATCGTGCCCGCCGTGGTGCATGCCCTCGGGCTGCAGGTGCGCGAGCCCGCGGGAGGAGGGCACGCCGTACTCGGCGATCACCACCGGCCGTCCCGCATGATGACGCCGCAGCTCCTGGAGGTAGCCGAAATAGTGCGACGGCCCGTTGGAGGAGCGGGCCGTCCCGTAGGTCGAGTCGTAGAGCATGAAGTCCGGGTAGTACGGATAGGCATGGAACGAGGCGAAGTAGCCCGCCACGTTCGCGCGGGTCGTCTGCACGAGCATCGCGTCGAGCGCCTGGTCGTCGTTGTTGTACTCGCGCACGTCGCGCGGCGGCGGGAGACCCAGGCGCGCGCGCAGCTCCGCCTCCTCGTCGAGCGTCGGCTCGGTGGGGTGGTGGAGCGGGTCGAGCGTGGGCCAGTTGGTATACGCGATCGGCCGCTGGGCGTGATACGTATCCCACTCGTACCGCATCAGGTAGTCGCACTGCTCCGCCATCCACACGTCGGCTGGCGTGCCGTGGTCCACCGCGAGAAACCGCCCGTGGTAGGCGGTTCGGCCGGGACGCTTCGTATTGTAGGCGCGGATCGTGAACGGCTCCCACTCGCGCCCGATGATGAACGCCAGGACGTGGTCCGAGACGTCGACCGTGTAGCGCCCGGAGGCATGGCCCGGCCGTGTCGGCAACACCGCGTGGCCGTGCAGCAGGTCCACCACACGGCGCATTTCGGCACGAAACTCCGCCTTCCAGGCAGCGGCGTCGTAATCGTCACCTGGCGGGGGCTCAGCCCACACGCCGTGCACCAGCCACAAAGCCCGAGCGGGGTGGGCATCGTTCCACCGCTTCAGCGCGCGGTAGAACTGCGGCGGCAGGATGGTGTACAGCCGCACCACGTTGGCGTGCGCGGCGGCCATCAGCTGGATCCAGTGGTTGTACGTCGAGTCGTCGGTCGGGAACTGCGACGGGAACCGGCCGGGCCGCGCCGCGCCGAGGTTGATGCCCTTCACGTAGAACGGGCGCCAGGCTCCGCCCTGCAGGATTTCGAAGCCCTCGCCCCGCGTGCGGGACGGCACCCGGCGTGCGGCGGGGCGTCGGACGGGCGGGAGCGGCTCGCCGACGTCGCCCAGCGCGAGTA
>JBOHSO010000024.1:0-15699 GCA_050921685.1 Gemmatimonadales bacterium | reverse complement strand
GTCCCGCAGCCTGTCCCGCCTACCGCGCGGCAGCCGAGTCACGGCCACGCGCCGCCAGTATGGTACGGGGAGCCGCCGGGCGGCGGTGGCGGACCGGATTGGCGCCGCATCGCCGCGTCGGTGGTGCGGTTCAAGTGGCTCGTGCTGGGCGTCGTCGTGCTCGGGACCGCCGCGGGATTCGGGCTGAGCCGGTTCATCAAGCCGGGCTACAAAGCGCGCGCTACGATCTGGGTCGACATCGTCGACCCCCGCTCCCGAGGCGGAGCCTCGTTCCAGACTGCTTCGGCGCTCCCTATCTCGACCGGGTGGATCGACCTGCTCACCTCGGACGTCGTGATGGATTGGGTCGCCCGCGAGCATCGCCTCTATCTCTACTGGGACGCCGAAGCCGACTCGAGCGCGTTCGACCGGTTCGACCTGCAGGAGCGGTTCCGCATCGGTACCTACACGCTCGCGGTCGACGCGGCCGGGAAGACTTACACCCTCACGGCGGAAGACGGCACGCTGGTGGAAAGCGGCGTGGTGGGCGACTCGGTGGGGCGGAGTCTCGGCTGGGAGTGGGTGCCGCCGGCGGCAACGCTACCGGCCGGCCATACCATCGGGTTCACCGTCACGTCGCCGCACGAGACCGCGCTGTCACTGGCGGCCGCGCTCTCCGTGAACACCGACGCCGACGGCAATTTCATGCGGCTCGAGCTGCGCGACCAGGATCCGGCGTTCGCCGCCGACATGCTGAACGCCATCGCGGAGCGTTTCGTGGCGGTGGCGGCCGATCTCAAGAAACAAAAGCTCCACGAGCTCAGCGGGATCCTCAACGATCAGCTGCGGCGCGCCCGTGGTAAACTGTCCGGCGCCGAGGGTTCGCTGCGCGCGTTCCGCGTGCGCTCGGCGACCCAGCTCGCGCTCAGCTCGAACGGCCAGATCGATACGCGCGATCCCTCGGCGAACGCCTTCTTCAATAACCGAGTCAACCTCGATCAGCTGCGGCAAGACCGGCAAGTGATCCAGCGCGTGCTGTCCCAGGTCGCCGATTCCGGCCTGCGCCTGGGGGAGCTCGAGAACGTCCCGGCGGTGCAACGCTCCTCGACGCTCACCGCGGCGCTGCGTGAGTACACCTCCAAGCAGGCCGACCTGCGCGCCTTGCGCTACCGCTACACGGACGAACAGCCGTCGGTACGGCGGCTCGCCGGCGAGATCGAGCTGCTGGAGCGCCGCACCATTCCCGATCTGGCCCGGGCGCTCGACGCCGAGCTGTCGGCCCGCGCCAACGACCTGCAACACCAGCTCGCCACCGCATCGGGCAGTCTCCAGACGATTCCCTCGCTCGCCATCGACGACGCCCGGTTGCAGCGCGACGTCACAACGGCCGAGCAGTCGGTGCAGCTGCTGCAGCAGCGCTATGACGAAGTGCGACTGGCGGAAATCAGCGCGCTGCCCGACGTGAAGATCCTCGACCCGGCGGTCGAGCCCAAGCGCCCCGTGGGGAGCGTGGCCCCGGTGCTCATCGCGCTCGCGTTCCTCGGCAGCTTGGGGGCGGGAGTGGTCGGCGCCGTGCTGCTGGACCGGACCGATACGCGCTTCCGCTACCCCGAGCAGGTCACGACCGACATGGGGCTCTCGATCCTCGGCGTGGTCCCGCGGGTGAGCCGCGAAAACGGCAACGGGCGCAACGCGCCTCAGGTGGTCGAGGCGCTCCGGTCCATCCGACTGGGGGTGCAGAACGCGTACGGCACGGGGCCGCTGGTCGTCACCATCACCAGCCCCGGCTCGAGCGACGGCAAGTCGTTCATCACCTCGAACCTCGGCCTCGCGTTCGCCGACGCGGGGTTGCGGACCATCGTGATCGACGGCGACATCCGTCGCGGCCTGCTCCATCGGGTGCTCAACGCGAAGCGGAAGCCGGGCCTGATCGACCATTTGAGCGGCAACGCGGGACGCGAAGAGGTCATCCAGAAGACCGATTTCCCGCAGCTCAGCTTCATCGGCTGCGGGCAGCGTACCCCGAACGGACCCGAGCTGCTGAGCTCGCCGGCGATGGGCCAGCTGCTCACGTCGCTGCGCTCGCGCTATGACGTGATTCTGGTGGACAGCGCCCCGATGGCGGCGGGGGTCGACCCCTACGTGCTGGGGACGTTGACGGGGAACCTGCTGCTGGTGATGCGCACCGGGGTGACCGATCGCGAGCTGGCGCAGGCGAAGGTCGACCTGCTCGACCGCCTGCCCGTGCGGGTGCTCGGCGCGGTGCTCAACGACGTCGAAGCGGGTGGGGCCTACCGCTACTACGCCTACTACCTGGCGGGCTACGAAGTGCAGGAGGAGGACACCGAGCGAAAGCTGGTTCGGCCCGGCACCTGATTCGGGTCCCCGACGCCGTGTGCTTCGGCCACGACTGTTGCCCCGCTGCCGCGCTCGACGACACGGCGCTGCGGTCGCACCGCCTGCCGCGGCGGCCGAACTCCTTGGTCACCAGACCCTTACCCGACAAGCAGCACGCTGAGACGTCCCCGGTCGCGTCGGCCTCAAACTTGAAGCACAGCGGGATCTGATGGGCCAGTGCGAATTCATGCCGGTCAATTCCCGGGAGACCTGACGCGATGTGCGGCATCGTGGGATACAGCGGGACGCGGGAAGCGGCGCCAATTCTGCTCGAAGGACTGCACCGGCTCGAGTACCGCGGCTACGACTCGGCGGGCGTGGCGGTCCAGAACGGCGACGGCGTGGTGCTGCGCAAGCTGGCCGGTCGGGTCACCCGGCTGCACCAGCTGCTGGACGCCGAGCCGGTCGCGGGCCAGAGCGGCATCGCCCACACCCGGTGGGCCACGCACGGTGCGCCCACGCGCACCAACGCCCATCCGCATACCGACTGCAGCGGCACCATCGCGCTGGTCCATAACGGCATCATCGAGAACTCCGACGCCCTGCGCACCAAGCTGCAACAGGGCGGGCACGAGTTCAGCACCGAGACCGACACCGAGACGCTGGCGCACCTGATCGAGGAGGCCCCAGGCGCCACGTTGGAGGATCGGGTCATCGCGGCGCTGGCCCACGTCGAAGGGACCTACGGGCTCGCGGTCATCTCCTCGGCAGAGCCCGGCAAGATCGTCGTCGCCCGCCAGGGGTCGCCGGTGTTGCTCGGCGTCGGCGACGGGGAGTTCTTCGTCGCCTCGGACGCCTCCGCCGTGCTCGAGCACACGCGTTCGGTCGTCTACCTCAACGACGGTGACATCGCCGTCGTCACGGCAGACGGGTACCGCGTGCTCGATCTGCAGCAGCGCGACCAGGTCCGGGCCGTGAGCGACATCGAGTGGGATCTGGCCGCCATCGAGCTGGGCGGATACCCCCACTTCATGTTGAAGGAGATCTACGAGCAGCCCGACACGGTGACCGCGACGTTGCGCGGCCGACTGCTGTTCGAGGAAGGCACGGCTCGGCTCAACGGGCTGAACCTCATGCCCGAGGACTGCGCCGCGATCCAGCGGATCCTGATCGTGGCCTGCGGCACGTCGTGGCACTCCGGCCTGGTGGGTCGCTACGCGCTGGAAGAACTGGCCCGCATCCCGGTCGACGTCGAATACGCTTCGGAATACCGCTACCGCCCACGGTTGCACCAGCCGGGCACCCTGGCGATCGCGATCTCTCAGTCGGGCGAGACGGCCGATACGCTGGAGGCGATGCGGGCCGCGCGCGCGGCGGGATGCCGGGTGGTGGGCATCGTGAACGTCGTGGGGAGCACGATCGCACGGGAGTCGGACGGCGGCGTCTATCTCCACGCCGGGCCGGAAATCGGCGTGGCGTCGACGAAAGCGTTCACCTCCCAGATTACCGCGCTGCTGCTGCTGGGGTTGTACCTCGGGCGTCAGCGCGGCGCCCTGTCGCACGAGGAGGGGCGGAGCTTCGCCGCAGAGCTCTCGAATCTTCCCGAGCTCGTCACCCGCACGCTCGAGCTCTCGGCCGGCGTTGCGGAGCTCGCCAAGCACTACGTCGATACGCGCAACGCGCTCTATCTGGGGCGCGGCGTGAACTTCCCGGTGGCCCTCGAAGGGGCGCTGAAGCTCAAGGAAATCAGCTACATCCACGCCGAAGGCTACCCGGCCGCGGAGATGAAGCACGGTCCGATCGCGTTGATCGACGAGAACATGCCGGTCGTTTTCGTGGCGCCGCACGACCAGGTCTATCAGAAGGTCCTGGCCAACATGCAAGAGGTGAAGGCGCGGGGCGGCCGCATCCTGGCGGTGACGAGCGAAGGCAACGAGGGATTGGCGAGGTTGGTGGATCACCAGTTGCACGTTCCGGCGATCGCGCCCCTGCTCTCGCCGGTGGTCACCGCGATCCCGATGCAGCTGCTCGCGTACCACATCGCAGTGCTCCGGGAGTGTGACGTGGACCGTCCACGGAACCTGGCGAAGAGCGTTACGGTCGAGTAGCGGACCTGCCGTCCATCCCTTATTGTAGTCGCCATGATCAGGACGCGCGCAGCCGCCCTGGGGGCGGCGCTATTGCTGTGGGTAGGGAGTCGGAGCGGGGCGGCCCAGCAATCGGCCGTGGACAGCGCCTACTACCGGCTGACGGCCTCCCGGGACACGCTGCAGGCGCTGCTCGCCGGCTTGGACTCCACGATCCAGGACTCCGTCGGATCGAATGCCGGCGCCCGCCAGCGAGCACGCAATGCTGCCCAGTTGATTCGGACCCGACTCGAGCGCGGGGACTTTCAGGCCGGGGACCGGATTCTGCTCCAGGTCGACAGCGAGCCGCAGTTGTCGGATACCTTCCCGGTGGGCCCCAACCAGGAGGTCGTCCTCCCGGTGGTCGGCGTCCTGACGCTGCGCGGCGTGCTCCGAGCCGAGCTGCAGACGGCGATGTCGCGAGAGCTGGGGCGCTTCCTGCGCGACCCGATCGTGCGTGCCACGCCGCTCATCCGGGTGTCCGTGATCGGCGAGGTCAACAAGCCCGGGTTCTATCTGCTGTCGCCCAGCTCCGTCGTGTCCGATGTGATCACGGCCGCTGGCGGCCCGACGCAAAACGCCAAGGTCGAGAAGATGTGGGTCGAGCGGGCCGGGCGACGGTTTATGGAAGACCAACCGCTGCAACAGTTGATCGCCGAAGGGCGGACGCTGGACGATGCGAGTATCCGGCCGGGGGACAAGTTCGTGGTGCCGCAGCTGAGCGGTGGGAGCGCGTTCGAGACCTTCCGGACGATTTCCATCATTCTCAGTATTCCGCTGACCATCTACGCGTTGCTGCAGATCTTCAAGCGGTGATGGGCTAGGGAGGTCGGAAGCTCCGGTTCTCCACTTCTCCACATCACAAATCCACTTCATATGTCCCCGGTACCTAGTCAGGACCGGGGCCAACGGGTAGTACGCTTGCCCAAACTCGTGTGAGACGTCTCACCCACATCGCGTTCGTGGATAACTAGGCAAATCGTTGCGGGACATGTAAATTGTCCCTTCCCGGCCCACCACATTTTTCCACAAGGAGCCGTCCGGTCGTGGAACCGATTGTCCGCTCGTCCTCCACACCACATCCGGTCGGCATTCCCGCGCGCGAGCGTGTGCCGCGAGGCTCGCCGAAACGCGAGCATGCGCCCCCGGGGACGCCGATCCGGTTGCGTCTCGACCTGCAGCAGCGTGCGCGTGACAATCTGCGACGTCACGTGCTGCGCGCCGCGACGCGGTTCCTCGTACTCGTCGTGGCCGACCTCGCCTCGTTCGGCGTGATGCGCGAGCTGATCCGGGCCGTGCGAGACTCCGCGCTGCTCGGCGACTGGGTGGCGGCGCTGATCACCACGATCACCCCGCGCGGTATCCTCAACGGCTGGCAGTTCGCGGCGGCGTTGTTCGTGTCTCTGCTGGTGCTGGGCTGCTACGGCCGGGGCGATCAGCGGCGCGACACGCGCCGCCTGTTCGCGGCGTGCGCGCTGGCCACGGCGCTGCCCCTCTGGATGACGATCTGGACCCGTGGATTGGACGTCGTGCTGCTGCAGTACACGTTGACGACCGCCCTCGTGTGGGCCGGGTTGGTGGGGGAGCGGCTCACGGTGGACCGGATGGTAGAGTGGGTGCGTCCCCCCGAGCGAACGGCAGCCCGCACGCTGTTCGTGGGCGCCGCCGAGCACTGCGCAGAGGTGGCCCAGACCCCGGCCTTCCGGGATCGGCGGGACTTTCTATCGGTGGGGTTCGTCGACGTGCGGGTGCCACCGGCGGTCGAGTCGCGGGGCCACCTGGTCGACCTCGCCCGCGTGCTGCACGACTCGAAGGCGGAGACGGTGGTCGTCTGCGGCCAGTTGAACGACGTGCAGCTCGAGGATGTCGCCCGCTCGGCACTCGCCGCCGGCTGCCAGCTGCTCACGCTGCCGCGCGGAGTGGACCTCCCCGGGATCGCGCCCGACATCGTCTGGCGCCGCGGCCAGCCCCTGGTTGCGCTCACCGCCCCCACGCTGCAGGGATGGCAGCTCGTGTTGAAGCGGGCGGTGGATCTGGTGGGAGCCGTGCTGGGCGTCGTCGTCGCGGCGCCGCTCATGGTGGCGGCCGCGGTGGCGATCAAGCTCGATTCTCAAGGTCCCGTGTTCTTCCGGCAAGAGCGGGTCGGAACGGGTGGCCGGCGGTTCCGGGTGCTCAAGTTTCGCACGATGGTGCAGGGCGCCTCGGAGAGCGCGCACCGCGAGCTGGTGACGCGGATGCTGAACGGTGATGAGGAGACGACGGCACAGCGCGGCGATGCGGGCCGGCCGGTGTACAAGCTGCTGCAAGACGAACGGGTCACTCGGGTGGGCCGGCTGCTGCGCCGCACTTCGTTGGACGAGCTGCCGCAGCTGCTCAACGTGTTGCGCGGCGAGATGAGTCTGGTGGGACCAAGACCACCGCTCCCGTACGAGATCGAGGCGTACGCGTACTGGCAATTCGACCGGCTCCAGGTCCGCCCCGGCATCACGGGGCTGTGGCAGGTATCGGGCCGTAACTTGTTGACCTATCGCCGGATGTGCGAGCTGGACATCGAGTATGTGCGGCACTGGTCGCTGTGGTTGGATCTCAAGATACTGCTGAAGACGATCCCGGTGGTGTTGTTCAACTCCGGCCGAGCGGCCTGAGCCCAAGGGGAGGAGGGGAGGATGACCGCACGAGCCGTACGGGTGGGAGTGATCGGGTGTGGGTACTGGGGGCCGAATCTCGTGCGCAATTTCGCCCGCCACCCGCACAGCCGGGTGCAGGCGGTGTGCGATACGCGGTACGAGCGGGCGACGCGCATCGGGGTTGAGTACCGGATTCCCACGGTGACGGATTGTGCCGAGGAGATCGTCAAGACGCCGGACATCGATCTGGTGGTCATCGCCACACCATCCTTCACGCACTACGAGCTGGCGCGCGAGGCGATCCGTGCCGGCAAGCACGTGCTGGTGATGAAGCCGCTGGCGACCCGGACCGACCAGGCTGAGGAGCTGTGTGCCCTCGCTGAAACGCACGGCGTCCTGGTGGCGGTGGACCACACCTTCGTGTTCACCGGCGCGGTGCGGCGCATGAAGGAGCTGATCGACGCGGGCGAGATCGGCGAGCTGTACTACTTCGATTCGGTGCGCATCAATCTGGGGCTCATCCAGACCGATGTGAACGTCATCTGGGACCTGGCGCCCCACGACGTCTCGATCATGGAGCACCTGATCGGGCGGGAGCCGGTGGGGGTGTCGGCGGTCGGGGCGGCGCACGGCAAGAGCCCCACCGAGAATATCGCCTACGTGACGGTGCGCTACAGCGGCTCGCTGCTCGGCCACGTGCACGTGAACTGGCTCGCGCCGGCCAAGGTGCGGCGCACCATCGTGGGCGGCTCCAAGCGCATGCTGATCTACGACGACATGGAATCGAGCGAGAAGCTGAAGGTGTACGACAAGGGGTTCTCCGTGTCCTCGTCGCCGGAGAGTGAATACGCGCTGATGATCAGCTACCGCTCCGGGGACATGCACGCCCCGCAGCTCGATACGCGGGAAGCGCTCGCCGTGGAGGTCGAAAACGTGGTGGGCGCGCTACGGGGCAAAGAGCCGCTGATCGTCGACGGTCATGCGGGCACGAGGGTCGTGCGCATTCTCGAAGCCGCGCAGCGCTCGATCCACAAGCACGGCGCCCTCATTCCGATCAGAAGGGCCCCCACGCCCGCTCCGCGCGCCTAACGGTGCCGCAGGCCGATCGGGACGCGCTGCTGCGGCGGATCGCGCCCGACGTGAAACTGGGGCGCGACGTGCGCGTGTACGCCTTCGTCAACCTCTACGGATGTGAAATCGGCGACGAGACGTCGATCGGCACGTTTGTGGAGATCCAAAAGGGCGTGAAGGTCGGGGCGCGCTGCAAGATCCAGAGCCACACGTTCATCTGTGAAGGGGTGACGATCGAGGACGAAGTGTTCGTGGGACACAACGTCAACTTTCTGAACGACCGATTTCCCGCCGCCACTAATCCAGCAGGCTCCCCGAAAACAGACGCCGATTGGACGCTCGAGCCAACCTTGGTGAAGCGTCGCGCCGCCGTGGGTACGGGCGCCGTGATCCTGCCCGGGGTGACCATTGGGGCAGGGGCGATCGTGGGTGCCGGGGCCGTCGTGACGAAAGACGTCCCTGACGGGGAAACCGTTGTGGGAAACCCGGCGAGGCCGATCGAGCGCCGCTGACTGCTTTGCGTTTTTTATGAATTGTTGCATTTTTCCTATATTGTTGACAACATGTTTGCGACTGCGTTGATGCGCTGACCCCCACCCAACCCAGTGATGTAACTCGTTGAGCTACGTATTCATGAGCCTTACCGGCGAACTACGGATGTGAGCTTCAGGGCCCGGATTTTGCTGTTTTCCACACCCGCTCTACGGCGCGTCGTCGAACAGCGCCAGATCTCGTGGCTCCGACTTCGAACAGCCGGTTCATGCAGGCAAGCATCGCTGTGGCAGTCATCATGTCCAGCCCTGTGGCCGCTGCTCGCCCTTCCGAATGAGGGTGCGGCGCGTACCATCGTGGACCGCCTGCCAGGCGGTTGGCCCGCTGTTGCTGCTGGCCGGCTGCCTGTCCGATCCGCTCGGGCCGAAGGCGCTGTTGATCGAAACTCCCACCATCCCACCTGGCCTGGTGCTGACGGGGGCTCCCGGGCAGTTGCTCAACGAACAGGTCCGAGTCCGAACTGTGAACGAGGATGGCCGGCCGGTCGCCGGTGCGGCGGTACGGTGGGTGGTGGTCGGGACCAACGCCCGTGTCGAGAGCGCGGCGACGTTCACAGGGCGCGACGGCTCGGCGGACGCCGCCTGGGTGCTGGGAACCGTGGCGGCCGAAGCGCAGCGGTTAGCGGTCGAAGTGCGCACGACTGGACACGCGGCGGCGACAGAGTTCTCCGCCGTCGCGGTCCCTTCGGATGTGGCGGTCATCCGGTTCCTGGCCGAAACGACCATCGTAAAGGTGGGGCAGCCCGCTACCATTCCCTTCGAAGCCATCGACCCATTCGGCAACCGCTTCCGGCCGGAGGAATCGCGGTTCCAGGTTGCGGACACGATGCTGGCACAGGTGGACAGCAATGGATCGGCCTTGGGGGTGCGCCGAGGGTACAGTCGTGTGGTGGTCAGCGCCGGTTCCGTGGCGGATACCGCGTGGCTGCACGTGACGCAGGTGGTGAGTGAGATCGGCCTGCCGCGCGACACGATCAAGCTGCATTCCCTCGGCCAACAGCACTCGCTCTCCGTCTCGCTGGTCGACGATCACGGTTTCATCATCCAGGATTCGTTGCCGGTGGCGATGGTGGGCGATCCCTCCATCGTGCAGATCGTTTGGGGCGACGATGGGCTGGCGATCCGGGCGCTCGCCAACGGCTTTACGCGATTGGTGGTGCGAGCGGGCGCGGATTCGGTGGTGGTCCCGGTCCTGGTCGCCCAACGGGCGTCGCGCGTCGCCGTTTCCACCGATACGATTCGTTTCGCAGCGCTCGGAGACTCCCAGGTCATCCTCGGCGAAGCCGTCGATTCGCTCGGGAATCCAATGCCGGGGGGCGTGCAGGGCCTCACGCTCGACGATACCTCGGTGGCGACCCTGAGCGATTCCGTGACCGTCCGCTCGCGATCCAATGGCAGCACGCAGGCTCGGTTCAGCGTCGCGGGGCTCGCGGTGAGCCTCCCCGTGGTCGTTTCACAGGTTCCCGAGACAATCAACGTATCCGTCCTCGGGACGGGGTCGATCATCAGTGTGCCGCTGGACTCGTTGATTCCGTTGTCCTGCCAGGTGCTCGATCGCAATCGCTTCCCCCTCAATAACGTGAACGCGACAGTGGCGCCTGCGGCCAGAGAGCTATGGAGCGGGCAAACTTGCGATGGCCTCCGCGTTCACCGCTCGGGGTTCGATACCGTGCGAGTGAGCTACGGCGAGCTGACCTCTTCGCTGCCAGTGGTCCTGGCGGTCCGTCCGGTCGTGTCGAACATTCGACCCCTGCTGCTTGACAGCATGCCCTCCGGATCCGGTCCTTGGTCGCCCACAGCTCGGCGCAACAGCCAGGGACAGTTCGAGATCTACGCGACCGGATACGTGGTGGACCCAGTATCGGGTGGGTTTCGAGGTCACTTGCACCGATACGTTTCGGCCGACAGCGCGAGCTTTGCCTATGACGGGATCGCGGTGCAGCGAGATGATACTCTGTGCGCCTTGAACGGGTCTGGAATCGAGAACGTGGCGATTGTCCCCCGGGCTGACGGTCCAGGCTGGCGCATGTTCTACGCGGGCGGCAGCTTCGAGTGTTACGGGTGGCAAGTATTCTCAGCGGTATCCAGCGATGAAAGGACATGGACCAAAGAGCCGGGGATCAGGATCAGCAATGGACTTCCCCTGAGCCAGCCACGCGGCACGGTTCCCTGGCCGGCCGGCGAGGGGATGGTGGTCGATCAGGTTGCTGGGGGCGAATGGCGGATGATCGCGTCGACGTACGAACCTCTCCAACCACCGGAGAACAGATTCCAGATCACCGAGTGGCGCTCTCCAGCCCAAATGACCTGGACCTATCGCCGGACCGTGTTCAGCACACGCGAGCTGCCGCCCGAGGGCCAGCGGTCGGTGTACAGTCCGACGATTCGGGAGGTGGCGCCTGGGCTGTGGCGGATGATTTTCACCGCGGACAACCTGAACACCTCCGGCGGGCGGAGCCGCCTGTGGTGCGCGGTAAGTACGGACGAGGTCAACTGGCAGCTTGAGGGGGCGCTGCTGGATTCACAGGGTCACGACTTCTACTACTCGACGCTCGTCGATGATCAACTTGTTTTCCTGCATGCGCAGGCTGGACTTGGGCATCTACTGGCAATTGCGACGGTGTCTATGCCTTAACTTCCCTCACCCGCACGATCCAGTCACTTAGATTCTCAGCTAATCCATTCGGCCATAGGCGGAAGGCTCCATGGCTACGAGCAGCCCATCGGTGGCATATGATATTCCGCTTGTCGACCTAGTCGGCCATCACCGCCCGATCGTAGAAGAACTCGTCGCTGCCTTTCGGCGAGCGGTCGAGAGCGCTGCATTCGTTGGTGGCCGGGAGGTCGCCGCTTTCGAAGAGGAGTTCGCCCGGTTTGTGGGGAGTCCCACAGCGGTAGCCGTGAACAGCGGCACTGACGCACTCCGGTTCGCCTACCATGCACTCGGTGTCCGTTCGGGCGACGAGGTCATCACGGTCCCCAACACGTTCATCGCCACCACCGAAGCGCTGACGCAGGCGGGCGCGACGATCCGCTTCGTCGACGTCGACGATGCCACGCTGACTCTGGATCCTCGCGCCGCTGCAGCCGCGATCGGGCCACGCACGGTTGGGCTCGTGCCGGTCCACCTATACGGACAGCCTGCGGACATGGATCCGCTGCTCGAGCTGGCCCGGCGATACGGCCTGTGGGTGGTGGAGGATGCAGCCCAGGCGCACGGCGCCGCTTACAAGGGACGCTCGGCCGGCACGCTGGGAGCGCTTGGGGCGTTCAGTTTCTATCCCGGAAAGAACCTCGGCGCGTGTGGGGAGGGTGGGGCGGTAGTGGGACGCGACCCGACCCTCCTCGAGACGGTGCGGCGGCTACGCGAGCACGGGCAGTCGCGCAAGTACCACCACGAAACCGAGGGATACAACGGCCGGCTCCATGCGATCCAGGCCGCCTTCCTGCGCGTGAAGCTGCCCCACCTTCGTGCGTGGAACGAGGGGCGCCGCCGGGCAGCTGCCGCGTATCGCGAGGTACTGGCCGACGTGCCACAGATTCGGCTTCCGGCCGAAGCGCCGTACGCCACGCACGTCTATCACGTGTTCGTGATCCGTGCCGAGCGGCGCAAAGCGTTGCAGGCACACCTGACCGCGCAGCGGATCGGGACCGGGCTCCACTACCCTGTGCCGCTCCATCGGCAGAATGCCTACAAGCATTTGGGCCTCGCCCGTGGAGCGTTCCCGGTCGCCGAAGCGGCTGCGGATCAGGTGTTGTCGCTCCCGATGTTCCCCGAGCTGACCCAGGAGCAGATCGGGCACGTGGCCGACGCCATCCGCGCGTTCTACCGCGGATGACGGCGCCGATCGCCCTGTTCTTCGGCACCCGGCCGCAGGTCATCAAAGCCAGCGTGCTGCGCGAAGCGCTGGCTGCGGTCGGGCCCGTCGTCGCGGTGGACACCGGCCAGCACTACGACTACGCCATGCATCAGGTGCACTACGATCAGCTCCGCGTGCGCCCGGCGGATGCGTTTCTCGATGTCGGGTCGGGGTCCCACGCGGCGCAAACGGCCGCGATCCTGACGGCTTGTGAAGCGTGGCTCTCGGCCCATCGCGTGCGCGCGGCAGTCGTGATCGGCGACACCAATACCACCATGGCGTGCGCGCTGGCCGCGGCGAAATGTCGCGTGCCGGTGGCGCACGTGGAGGCAGGTCTGCGCGCCGCGGATCGACTGATGGCCGAGGAAATCAACCGGCGGGTGGTGGACGCGCTGGCACAGTGGTTGTTCGCGCCGTGTGCCCGGGTCGCGGCGGTGCTGCAGCATGCACACCCCGAGGCGGAGGTGGCCGATGTGGGGGACGTGGCGTACGACGTGCTGTGCCGTGCCCTGCCGCTCGCGCCGCCCCCCGAGTCGGTGACGGGCTACGACCGCGGCTGGGCGGGTCGGTTCGTCTATGCCACATTGCACCGCGCCGAGCTGGTAGACGCGCCGGCACGTCTCGAGGCGGTCGCCCTGGGCCTGAGCCGCTCGCCGCTGCCGGTGCTGCTCGCCGCCCATCCACGCACGACGGCGGCGCTGGAGCGCGCGGGCGTCCGACTCGCTGCGACCGTACATCGCATCGAGCCGGTGGGGTATCTCGAGAGCCTGGCGCTGCTGCAGCGGGCGGCGGTGGTGGTGACCGACTCGGGAGGGCTGCAGCGCGAGGCGTACTGGCTCGGGCGCCCGTGTATCACGGTGCGCGGCGAGACCGAGTGGATCGAGACGGTGGAGCGCGGGGCGAACCGGTTGCTCGCAGCGGAAGCCGCCACGGGTCTGCCGGACGCCATCGCCGTCGCGTCGGCGTCGGTCGCGCAATGGGATCGTGGAGCGTACGGCGACGGCCGGGCGGCGGCACGCATTGCCGCCGCGCTCAGGGGCGCTTGACTCCGAGCAGCTCCTCGTAGACCGCGACCAACCGCGCCCGCTCGCGTGGCCAGGCAATGCGATCCAGGTCGCGTTGCGCGCGCGCGGCCCGGCTCTGGCGCACTTCGGCGGGCGCCGCGGCGAACTCCCCAATGGCCCGGGCGAAGTCTTCCGGGTCCCCGGGCGTCCAGTACCACGCCGCGGCATCGTCGATGTATCCCCCGTAACTCGGCAGGCGCGCGGCGAGCACCGGCACGCCGAGGTGGACGTACTCGAGCAGCTTGTTGGAGAGCGAATACCGGGTCATGCCGTCGAGGCGGGTCGGGACGACGCCGGCATCGGTTCGCAGCAGCCGCTCCCGCAAGGCGCGCTGGGGTATGGGGGCCTCGAACGTGACGACCAGCTCGGCGCCGAGATCGCCGGTGAGGCGCGCGAGCGCCTCGCGCTCGGGGCCGTCACCGAGGATCGTGAAGTGTACCGGCGCACCGTGGAGCGCCGCCCGGGCGACGCCGCGGATGGCGATGTCCAACCCATAGAGCGGCGTGAGCGTCCCGTGGTAGACCAGCTCGAGGCGGCCGCGACGCGCGTGCGGTCTGGGCGGGTTGGGCGGGCCGAAATCGTCCGGGTCGGCGGAGTTGTGTACCAGGACGCGCCGCTCCCGCCGGCCGATGGGGCGGGTCGCGAGCAGTTCCTCGATCGGGCTGTTGATCGTGATGGTGACGTCGGCGCGGCGGCGGGCGGATCGCTCGAGGATGCGCGCGACGCGAGCGGCGAGCCGTCCAAGGAGACCGGGGTACTTGGAGCGGGCGAACTCCGGAAAGATCTCGTGCAAGTCGAGGATGACTCGGGCGCCGCGCCGCCACGCGGGTGTCGCGGCCCAGATGAGGAAGTCGGGGAGCGTGTGCACGTGCACCACCCGCACCTGCCGAAAGCGGTCGTCGCGGGCCAGCAGCCGGCGGCAGCGCCACACGAAGGTGACGTACTCGACGACGTAAGAGAGCGGCCCTCCGCGGGACCTCTTCCCCGGGAGGCGAACGACGAACATCGGGCCGATCGCTTCCTCGCTCGATTGCCCCACACCTTGCAGGGCGGCCACCGCCACGCGGCGACCGGTCCCGGCGGCGGCGAGCGCCTCGCGTTTCACTCGGGTGTCGGCGGGGAAACTCGTGTACGCCAGATGGACGATCTCAATCGGCCTGGCGAGGCTCTCAGGGGGTTCCGGCATCGGCACAACAGTAAGTGAGGACCAGCCTTCGCGGCACCCCGTGCTGGAGTCGTGTGGGCCCTCTCGGTAACTTGGACACTCGGCAGGTGAGAGAGGACATCGTTCAGCATGTGCGGACTTGCAGGGGAGGTGCGGTTGTCGGGAGGGGGAGCGGCCGATTCGACGGTCGCGACCTCGCTTCGCGCGCTGTCTCATCGTGGCCCCGACGCCCAACGGGTGTGGCATGAGGGACCGTGCACGTTGCTCCATTGTCGCCTCCGGGTGATCGACGTCGCCGCTCGCTCTGACCAGCCGATGGTACGGGAGCGCGGCGAGCGGGTGGTGATGGTCTACAACGGCGAGATCTACAACTTCCGCACCCTGCGGGACGATTTGGTTCGCGCCGGGTGGCAGTTCACGACGACCTCGGACGCAGAAGTGCTGCTCGCAGGTTAC
The DNA here is from genome assembly GCA_050921685.1 of Gemmatimonadales bacterium. GTDB lineage: Bacteria > Gemmatimonadota > Gemmatimonadetes > Gemmatimonadales > GWC2-71-9 > DASTHG01. The sequence continues at coordinate 463 of JBOHSO010000024.1, read as the reverse complement.
ATCACATGGCAGACTGGTGTGTTTCACCGGGCGCGCGGAATGTGGGCGGTCGCGTTCTGGCATCCCGCCTCGCGCCGGCTCGTCCTCTCGCGCGACCCGTTGGGTAAGAAGCCGCTCGTCTACCACACCGGCGTCGACCGCGTGGCGTTCGCGTCGAGCGTATCGGCGCTGCTCCCCCTGCTCGACACCACGCCCGAGATCGATCCCGTCGCCATCGACTGCTACCTAGCGCACCTCGCCGTGCCGTTCGAGCACGCGGTCTTCCAGGGTGTGGCGAAGGTCCCACCCGGAGGGATCGTCACCTGGACTCCCGAGAATGGAGCCAGTGTCGAGCGGTACTGGGGAGTGCCGGAGGGCTCAACGCGCCACTCCGGGGACGTGGACGAGAAAGTCGAATTCCTCCTGCGACAAGCAGTCCGGCGGCGGCTCGAAAGCGACGTACCACTCGGCGTCTTTCTCAGCG
>JBOHSO010000023.1:0-7706 GCA_050921685.1 Gemmatimonadales bacterium | reverse complement strand
GGGCACCACCATCCAGCTCGATTTTCAGCTCCCCGAGCGCTTCCAGCTCGAGTACACCGGCGCCGACAACAAGCCACACCGCACCGTGATGATTCATCGCGCCATGTACGGCACGATGGAGCGGTTCGTGGGGTTCCTGATCGAGCACTTCGCGGGGGCGTTCCCGCTGTGGCTCGCGCCCGAGCAGGTGCGGGTGTTGCCGATCGCCGACGCGCAGCTTGAGGCGGCGCGCCACGTCGCCGGCGCGCTGCGCCGGGCGGGACTGCGGGCGCACACCGACGAGCGCAGCGAGACGCTGAACTACAGGATTCGGGATGGTGAAGTCCAGAAGGTGCCCTACCTGGCGGTGGTGGGACAGCGGGAGGCCGAGGCGGGAACGGTGGCCGTCCGGGTCCGCGGGGCGGGGAAGAAGCAGGAGATCCTGGCCACGGACGAGTTCGTGCGACGATTGGCGGAAGAAGTGCGCACGCGGTCGCTCACCCCTCTCGTGTAGGCAGCGTCCCTGGTGGAATCACGACTCCGCGATAGGTTATCCACTCCGGCGCGACCCCGCGCCATTCATGGAGGCTGACTGTGCGACAGGTCACTGCTGCCGTGGCGCTCCTCTGCGCCGCCTCGCCCCTCTCGGCGCAGACCTACGTCGACCCGAGTACCGGGGTCGAGTTTCCCACGTCGCTGGCGGTGTCAGGTGGCGCGACGCAGCAGCTCACCGGCACCGGCGTTCGGACCCGCACCATGCTGAAGGTGAAGGTCTACGCCTTCGGACTGTACGTGGACCCCGCGGGAGCGAAGAGCGCGCTCGCCGCCTGGGCGGGAAAGACCGCTGCCCAGCTCCAGGCTGATGATGCGTTCTACGGAAAGGTGCTGGAGCGCTCCTTCCCGATGACCCTGCGCCTCGTGATGACCCGCAATGTGGGCGGCGCGACGATGGCCGAGGCGTTCGACGGAGCGCTGCGTCCCCGTGTGGTCGCCGCCGCAGGCAAGGGTATGACCGGCGGCGAAGCGGCGCTCGACCAGTTCCGCGGCTTTTTCGGCGAGGAAGTGACGAAGGGCACCGAATTGGTGTTCTCGTGCACGCCCGAGGGGCGCTTTACCACGTCGATGGCCGGCCAGCAGAAACCCGAGCTGCACTCGCCCGCCCTCTGCTGGGCGCTGTTCGACGTCTACCTCGGCGCGCAGCCGATCTCGCCCGACGGGAAGAAGAGCGTCGTAGCGAACTTCCCGGCCTTGCTGCGCTAAGCTCGGGGGGATCGGCCGTGACCTAGACAACCGCCCCGGTTAGCTTTCGGCCAACCTTGGGGCTCCAATGGCCAGCGACCACTCCACTCCCGTCATCGTTTCCGCCTGCCGAACCCCCGTCGGCCGGTACCTGGGCGGTTTGTCCCCACTCCCGGCGCCGCAGCTCGGGGCCGTCGTGATCAAGGAAGCCGTGCGCCGCGCCGGCATCGAGGCCACGGTGGTGGATGAAGTCATCATGGGCAACGTCCTCCAGGGTGGCGTCGGGCAGGCACCGGCTCGGCAGGCCGCCATCCACGCCGGCCTCCCCGGCACGATTCCGAGTCTCACCGTCAACAAGGTGTGCGGGTCCGGGCTCAAGGCCGTGATGCTCGCCGCCCAGGCCGTGAAGGCGGGCGACGCCCAATGCGTGGTGGCCGGCGGGATGGAGTCGATGTCGAACGCTCCGCACTACCTCTATGGGATGCGGAACGGCATCAAGGCCGGCAACACCAACCTCGTGGATGGCATGATCCACGACGGCCTGTGGGACTCGTTCTCGAACCAGCACATGGGCAACCTCGCCGAGTATACGGCGAAGAAAGCCGCCGTATCGCGCCAGGACCAGGATCAATTCGCGCTGGCGAGTCATCAGAAGGCGGTGGCGGCGATGGAGGCGTGCCGCTTCAAGGCGGAGACCGTGGCGGTCGAGATCCCGGGGAAAAAGGGCCCCGTGGTGATCGACAAGGACGAAGGCCCACGCAAGGACACGAGCCTCGAGGCGCTGGCGTCGCTGAAACCGGCCTTCGTGAAGGACGGCTCGGTGACGCCGGGCAACGCGCCGGGGCTGAACGACGGCGCCGGCGCGCTGGTCGTGACGTCGCTCGCCTTCGCCCGCGCGCACCGCCTTGAGCCGCTGGGCCGCATCACCGCCTACGCGACCGGCGGCGGCGAGCCGCAGGATCTCTTCTTCGCGCCGATCTTCGCGGTACAGAACTTGATGAAGAAAGCCGGAACGACGATCGGCGACTACGACCTCATCGAGGCGAATGAGGCGTTCGCCGTGCAGGCGCTCGCCGACGGGCGGGCGCTCGGCTGGGACTGGGATCGGGTCAACGTAAACGGCGGCGCCATCGCGCTCGGACACCCGATCGGCGCATCCGGCGCGCGCGTGCTCACGACGTTGCTGTACGCCATGCGCGACCGGGGCAAGCGAACCGGTCTGGCGACGCTGTGCCTGGGTGGCGGGAACGCCGTCGCCCTCAGTGTGGAGGCGATGTGATTCCGCTCGCGCAACCGCTGCCGCTCTCGGCCCGCGACCTCGCCATGCGGCGAGCGCTGGCGGTCCTGCTCGGGACGGCGCTCGTCGCGGCCGCGGCGCAGGTCGCCGTGCCGCTCCCGGGAACGCCGGTCCCCATGACGCTGCAGCCGCTCGCCGTGCTGATCGTCGGGGGGCTGCTCGGCCCCCGGCTCGGCGCCGCCAGCCTCTTCCTTTATATCGCCGTGGGCGTCGCGGGGCTGCCGGTGTTCACGCCGCTCGGGCCGCCGGGCCTGGCCCGCCTCCTGGGACCCACCGGTGGGTACCTGCTCGCGTATCCCATCGCGGCCGGCGCGGTCGGAAAGATCGCGGGCGATGGCTCGAGCCTGGCACGGATCGCGCTCGCTGCCCTCGCCGGGCTGCTCTTGATCCACCTCGGCGGACTGGCGCAGCTCGTGATCCTGACGGGAAGCGCGGGCACGGCGGCGCGGCTCGGGACGGTGCCGTTCCTGCTCGGCGATCTGGTGAAGCTGGGGCTGACGGTGCTGATGCTGCGCTCCTCGATTCGCCCGGTTCGCGCGCGCCTCTGATGGCGCGCGTTTCGTTTGTGGAGCGGCTCAAGCGCTCCGGCGTCGCCTTGGCCTGGCTGTTCCTGTTCCTCGTCATCGGCATCGCGGCGACGCTCGCGCTCGCCTTTGCGCTGTCCCCGCTCGGCGGGCGGGCCTGGTGGCTGGCCCGCAACGGGCTGGCCCAGGCGGGCGGCTTCGCCGTCGCGACGCTGCTCGTCGGCCGCCGGCTGGACCGGCACAGTTGGAGCGCGCTCGGCTGGGCCGAACCGCGCCGGTTGCCGCGCTGGTTCGGTCTCGGGCTGATCATCGGGGCCGCAATGGCCGCGGTGGCGATCGCGATCACCCTGGCCGACGGCGCGGCGGTGCGGCTCACGCCTCACCTGGGTGACTTCCTCCCCGTGGCGGGGCCGCTGGCGCTCGGACTGACCGCCGCCGCGCTCTCTGAGGAGCTGATGTTCCGTGGCTACACGCTGCGCCGCCTCGCCGAGGCGATCGGGCCGGAAGCCGCCACCCTGCTGGTCGCCTTCGGGTTTGCGGTTGCGCACCTGGCCAATCCCAACGTCACCGCGTTCGGGACGGTGAACATCGCGCTCGCCGCCGTGTGGCTCTCGGTCGCGTTCTTCTCGGCCGGGGGGATGGCGCTTGCGTGGGGCCTGCATACGGGCTGGAACGCGGCCATCGGCGTGGTGTTCGACGCGCCGGTGAGCGGCATGCGCTTCGACGTCCCGGGCGTGGACTACGAGCTGGGCCGGCACTGGTGGGTGGGTGGTGGCACGTTCGGCCCAGAGGGCGGCGCGGTCGCGACCCTGGTGCTGATCGCCGGTACGGCGGCGCTGCTGGGCCGGCGGTGGCGGCAGCCGACACGGTGGCTCAGTCCAGGGGAGGTGGCGGCGTGAGCCGCGTGGCGGTAGTGGGGGCCGGGACGATGGGCAGCGGCATCGCTCAGGTGTTCGCCCAGTCCGGGTGGGACACGGCGCTGGTCGACGTGTCGCGCGAAGCGCTGGAGCGCGCCCGCACGACCATCGCATCGAGCCTCGAGCGTCAACTGAAGAAGGGCGTGCTGTCCGCCGATCAGAAGGACGCGACCCTCGGCCGGCTCACGACCGGCACGGTGCTCGACGGTGCGCGCCAGGCCGAGCTGGTGGTCGAGGCGGCCACCGAGGCCCCCGACGTGAAATTCCGGTTGATCCGCGAGCTCGATGCGGCGGTGCAGCCGGACGCCATCTTCGGCAGCAACACGTCCTCCATCCCGATCACCACGATCGCCGCCCAGACCAAGCGTCCGGCGCGCGTGATCGGGATGCACTTCATGAATCCGGTGCCGGTGATGCAGCTCGTCGAGGTCATCCGCGGGCTGCAGACCTCGGACGAGACGACGCGCCGCACCATGGAGATCGCCCGGGCGCTGGGCAAGACCCCCGTGCTGGTGAACGACTCACCGGGGTTCGTGTCGAACCGCGTCCTCATGCCGATGATCAACGAGGCCATCTATTGCGTGATGGAAGGCGTGGCCTCCCCGGAAGACGTGGACACGGTGATGAAGCTCGGGATGAACCACCCGATCGGTCCGCTGGCACTCGCGGATCTCATCGGTCTCGACGTCTGCCTCGCGATCCTCGACGTGCTGCACCGGGACCTGGGGGACGACAAGTACCGCCCGTGCCCGCTGCTGCGCAAGATGGTCGCGGCGGGCCGGCTGGGCCGGAAGAGCGGCCGGGGCTTCTATGAGCACGGTGGCTGACCTTCCCCCGGGCGGCCTGACCGACACGCAGCGCCAGATCGTGGAGCTGGCGCGCGAATTCGCCCGCGAGCACATCGCGCCGCACGCGGCAGAGTGGGACCGGACCAAGGAGTTCCCCCGTCCGGTGATCGACGAGCTCGGCAAGCTGGGCTTTCTGGGTATGACGGTGCCGGAGCAGTACGACGGCATGGGACTCGACACCCTGACCTACCTCCTCGCGCTCGAGGAGATCGCCGCGGCGGACGCCAGCATTGCCGTGTCGATCAGCATCCAGAACGCGATTCCGGCCACGATGCTGGTGCGGCACGGGACCGCGGCGCAGAAGGAGCAATGGCTCAAGCCGCTGGCCCGCGGCGAGCTGCTCGTCGGCTTCGCACTCTCCGAGCCGGACGCGGGCTCCGATCCGGCGGGGATGCGCGCGCAAGCGGTGCGCGAGGGCTCGGGGTGGGTGCTGAACGGGATGAAGGCGTGGGCCACCAACGGCGGCACCGCGGACCTGATGATGGTCATGGTGCGCACCGACTCGGGGGGCGCGCGGCGCGGCGCCAAGGGCATCTCCACGTTCATCGTGCCGACCGGGACGGCGGGGTACCGCCCGGGGCAGCCCGAGGACAAGATGGGGCTGCGGGCCTCCAACACCGCGGCGGTCGCCCTGGAAGACCTGCGGTTGCCGGCCGACGCGCTGCTCGGGGAAGAAGGGATGGGCTTCGTGTATTCGATGGAGGGTCTGGACGCCGGCCGGCTGGGGATCGCGGCGCAGGCGGTCGGGATCGCCCGCCGGGCGCTCGAGCTTTCGGTGACTTATTGCGGCGAGCGGCGGCAGTTCGACCGGCCGATCCGCGAGTTCCAAGGCGTGCAGTTCAAGCTGGCGGACATGGCGACGCGTGTGGCGGCGGCGCGGACGCTCGCGCATGCCGCCGCCCTCACCAAGGACCGCGGCGAAGACGTGACCCCGCACGCCAGCATGGCGAAACTGTTCGCGTCCGAAACGGCGATGTGGGTGACCACCCAGGCGGTGCAGCTGTTCGGCGGCTACGGCTATATGCGCGATTTCCCCGTCGAGAAACTCTTTCGTGACGCAAAGGTCACCGAGCTCTATGAAGGCACCAGCGAAATCCAGCGCCTCGTCATCGCCCGCGGGCTCTACGGCTCCCGGTAGCGGGGCGGCGCCGGCGGCGGACCTGTTCGCGCTCCTGGCCGAGCACGAGCACGAGCAGGTCAGCTTCTATTTCGACCCGGCGAGCGGGTATCGCGGCATCATCGCGATCCACGACACGCGGCTCGGGCCCGCACTGGGCGGCACGCGCTTCTGGAAATACGACGACGACCGCGAGGCGCTGATCGACTGCCTCCGGCTGTCGCGCGGCATGACCTACAAGGCCGCGGTGGCGGGACTCAATCTCGGGGGTGGGAAGAGCGTCATCATCGGGAACAACAAGACCACTCGACGGGAGACGATTTTCCGGGCCCACGGGCGTCACGTCGAATCGCTCGGCGGGCGCTACATCACCGCCGAGGACGTCGGCACGTCGACCACCGACATGGAATTCATCCGCGCCGAGACCGAGCACGTCACGGGGCTCCTCGGCAAATTGGGCGACCCATCGCCCGTCACCGCCTACGGCGCGTACTGCGGCATCAAGGCCTGCGCCAAGGTGCGCTACGGCTCGGACAGCCTTGCCGGCAAGACCGTGATCGTCCAGGGATGCGGGCACGTGGGATATTCCCTCTGCAAGCTGCTGTTCGAGGAGGGCGCGAAGCTCATCGTGACCGACATCGACGCGCAGCGCATCAAGGCCGTGGTGCAGGATTTCCAGGCGACGGCGGTCAAGCCGGACGCCATCTACGCGCAACGGGCGGACATCTTCGCGCCGTGCGCGCTCGGGGCCGTCGTGAACGACGACACGCTGACGCAGCTCAAGGTGGACATTATTGCCGGTGCCGCGAACAACCAGCTCGCCGAAGACCGGCACGGCGACCAGCTCGAAGCGCAGGGGATCCTGTACGCGCCGGATTACGTGATCAACAGCGGCGGGCTGATCAACGTGAACGCCGAGCTGCACGGCTGGTCGCTCGAGCGGGCGCGCCACAAGGCCGGGGAGATTTACGAGACGATCCTCCGGGTGTTCGACATCGCCAAGGAGGAGCGCATCCCGAGCTATCAGGCCGCCGACCGGCTCGCCGAGCAGCGCATTGCCGCCGTGGCGAAGGTGAGGCAGAACTTTGTCTGAGCGGGTGTACGTCGGCGCCGACCACGCCGGGTTTGCGCTGAAGCAGAAGCTCGTGCACGAGCTGAAGCGCCTCGGCTACGAGCCGGTGGACGTCGGCCCGGCGGCCCTCGATCCGACGGACGACTTTCCCGACTACGCCAAGCCCGTGGCCGAAGCGGTCAGCACGGGCATCGCTGCGCGCGGGGTCCTGACGTGCGGCACCGGTTTGGGCATGTCCTACGTCGCCAACCGCTACCCCCGCGTCCGCGCCGCCGTCGTCTGGAGCCCGGAAATCGCGGAGCTGTCGCGCAAGCACAACGACGCCAACGTGCTGGTGCTGCCCTCGCGATTCATCAGCGACGCCGAGAGCCTCGACATCCTGCAGCGGTGGCTCGCGACGCCGTTCGAGGGCGGGCGCCACCAGCGTCGCGTGGAGAAGATCGACCGGTGACCGCGCTGGAGCGCACCGACCCCGCGATCCATGCGCTCATCCGCCGCGAGGTCGAGCGGCAGGAGCACGGCCTCGAGCTCATCGCCAGCGAGAACTTCGTGTCGAGCGCGGTGCTGGAAGCCATGGGCACGGCGCTCACCAACAAGTACGCCGAGGGGCTGCCGGGCAAACGCTACTATGGCGGCTGCGAGGTGGTGGACAAGGTCGAGCAGCTCGCGATTGACCGGGCGAAGCAATTGTTCGGCGCCGAGCACGCCAACGT
>JBOHSO010000022.1:0-2968 GCA_050921685.1 Gemmatimonadales bacterium | reverse complement strand
CCGTAGGGGCGGCCATGATTGGAGTGTCCGTGGCGGCGGCCAAGCCGGGGCCCGCGCCGGGCCGGCGGCGCACGCTCAACCTGTTCGCGGCCGGCGGGCTGTTCTTTCAGGTCAACCGCCAGGGCTGCGGCATCACCAACACCGGGCAAGAGTGCGTGGCCTTCGCCGGCTCGCCGGTGGGCGGCGGGGGGTTCTGGCCCAAGGGCACGCCCGACCAGTACATCTTCAACTCCGGCCTGCAGATCGTCGGCATCGTCGATCCCAGCGCCGTATTCGGTGGACCGGGAACGACGTGGGCCGCTGATACCGGCGGCTTTTTCTTCTTTAACGCCTCCGGCGGCGAAGGCGGCGAGGGGTTGGAGCTCGTGTACGACCGGCTGAACCCGGTCGACGTGGCCAACTGGCCTACCGCGGCGTTCGTGCGCGACGCGGACATCTACAACTCGGACCTGCTCGGTCTGCCGGCCGTCTCGCAGGGCGACGCCTGGACCCGCTATTGGGAAGGCGACCCGACGCTCTCGGCGGGCCGCAACCACCCGCTGGGGATCGTGGTGGATCAGCGCGCGCTCGCGTGGAATTACCCATCGGGGAACGAGGACATCATCTACTTCGTTTTCACGTTCTACAACGTCACCGCGCGGAAATCCTCTGGCGTCTATGTCAACCCGACGATCCCGCCCGAGGTGCAGAGCGGGATCGGGGACATCGGCGACCGGTTCCAGAACCGTAACGAGCAGGTGTTCAAGATCGGGATCCCCGACGGCGGCTACACCATCCGGGACGTGTATGCGGCGTTCTCGATGGACGCGGACGTCGCCAACTTCAACGCGAACTACGCGTCCGCGATCCTGCCGTTCTCGATCGGGTTGACGTACACGGGAGATTGGCTCCCCGATCCGGGGTGGGTGTTCCCGCCCGACATCTTCGGCGACCCGTTCTACCCCGCGCCTGGGTTCATCGGGGTGAAGTACCTGAAGGCCCCGAGCCCCCTCGGGCTGACGATGTTCTCCCAGACCTACAATCCCAACTTCGGGTCCGGGCTGCTCGACGCCAACGACGTGAATCAGCTGTATCGCTACCTCTCCGGCTTCTTCGGGGCTGGGGACGCCCCGTGCTCGGTCGGATCTCCAGCGACGGCACGCGCGCTCCGTCTCTGCTTCCTCGGGCAGCTGCAGGGGGACGCACGCTTCTACCAGTCATCGGGGCCGTTCAACCTGGCGCCGGGCGAAGCGCGCAGCATCGTGGTGGCGTACATCAACGCCGCGCCGCTGAGAGCGAGCGTGTTGCCGTTCGTCGGCGGCGACCTGCCGCCGGCCGTTCCGCCCACCGGGGCCGCGCTCGCCGCGGGTACCGATACGGTCAGGACGATCGACCGCGTGGCTGGGTGGGTGTCCCATGCGGATAACGACGGCGACAACGTGATCGAGCAGAACGAGGTGACGACGAGCCCGCGCTCCCTGCTCGCCAAGGCGCTCACGGCTCAGGAGGTATTCGACAACGGGTTCCTGCTGCCGTTCTCGCCCGACGCCCCGGGCTTTTTCCTCGTCCCCGGCGACGACCAGGTGACCGTGATGTGGCGGCAGAGCCCGACCGAAGCGACTGGTGACCCCTACTTCCGGGTCGCGTCCGTCCCGTTCGACACGCTCGGCAACCCCACGGCCCTCTACGATCCGAACTTCCGCAAGAACGACGTGGAAGGGTACCGTATCTATCGGGGCCGGACCTCGAGCGCGCTCGAGCTGGTCGCGCAGTTCGATTACGGCGGTTCGACGATAGTCGACTACACCGGCGCGTTCGAGTATGGCGCCGCGTGCGCGCCCGAGCTGGGCGTCCAAACGGGCTGTCCGATCACCTTCGACGTGACTCGGCCGAACACGACCGATTCGGTGCCGCACGCGATCCAGGGTCTCGTGATCCAGGTCAAGCCCGGCGATAGGACCACGCTGTCCAACGGCAATGTCTTCACGCTGAGATCGGACACCGCGGTCATCGGCGGCGCCAGCGGGCTGCCGCCGTTGACCGACGGTGGCGTGCCGTTCGTCTTCGTGGACCGCGCCGTGCGCAATTCGTTCAACTACTTCTACGCCGTGACGGCGTTCGACGTGAACTCGTACTTCTCGGGGCCGTCCTCGCTCGAGTCCCCGCGCGTGACCAAGCGAGTCACGCCGCGCGGCAACTCCGGGCAGGAGTCGGCGGGTCAGCTCGCGGCCATGCAGTTCATCGGCGCCGACGGGAACCCGGTTCCGGTGGGGCCGATTCCCGCGATCAACGCGGCCACCGGCACTTTCGCTGGACCGATGCCTCCCGCCGACGGCATCGACGTCGGCCTGGCCGCGTTCCTGCCACAGTTGCTCGGTGACGGCTCGCTCACCGTGACGATCGATTCGGTCGTGCCCGGCATGGCCGAGCTGGACGTGATGCCGGGCCAGTTCCGGCCGACGCTGTACTACTTCACGGGGCAGGGCGCCGGCGCGCCGGTCAAGTTCACGGTGGCCATGGAGCAGGACGACCACGAGGAGGACCGCAGCGCAGGGACGGCCTTTGAGGCCACCGCCATCGACTCGGCCAAGGCCGCGCGGTTCGGCGGGGACCAGACGTACTCGCTCTACGGCCAGGCCTCCCTCGGCACACCCGGGACGTGGCTGCTCACGTCGTGGGGCCGCGGCAGCATCAACGGCGTGCCCGCGAACTCGGACTTCAACGGCCCGCGCTGGTGGGCCGGGGCGGCGAACGAGAACACCAACGATCCCAACGGCGGGAACTGCGTGGGGTCGCCGGGCGCTTGCGGCAATACGGTGCCGGTACCGAACCTGGCGCTCACCGCCGGCGCCATTGCGGGGGTGAGCATCTGGCACCCGCAGTCGTATAACTCGGTGCCGAACGCGCCGATGCGGAACCTCGAGCCGCTGCTCGCGACGGTCGCCCGGGCCGCGGATTTCCGCGTGCACTGGGGGGCGGCCGGAGCGGT
>JBOHSO010000021.1:0-3363 GCA_050921685.1 Gemmatimonadales bacterium | reverse complement strand
TCCACATCATCCAGCCGGTGGTCGTGGCGTAGAATAGGCGGTCAACCGGCCGCAGATCCACGTGCAGCACGTGCTCCTTCTGGTGCTGCAGCAGGGTCCCGCCCGCACCGTGCACCATGCACTTCGGCAATCCGGTGGTCCCCGAGGAATAGAGGATGTACAGCGGGTGATCGAACGGCAGCCGGTCGAACCGCGTGGCGCCGGCGGAAGCGCCGAGCCACTCGTCCCAGCGTGCAGCCAGGGGGATCGAAGACAGATCGGGCTGAAGGTCGAGATAGGGGATCACCACCACGCGCTCGATCGCCGGGACTCGAGCCACCACCTCCGCCGCCCGGGACCGCAGGTCGATCGCCTTGCCGGCGTAGCGATAGCCGTCGACGCACAGCAGCACGCGGGGCGTGATCTGCCCGAATCGATCGACGACTCCCGCCACGCCGAACTCGGGCGAGCAGGTGGACCAGATGGCGCCCAGGCTCGCGGCTCCCAGCATCGCGACGATCGCCTCGGGGATGTTGGGGACGTAGGCGGCGACGCGATCGCCGCGTTGGATCCCATGATCGCGCAGCGCCGCGGCCACCCGTGCCGTGTCGGTATGCAGGCCGGCCCAGGTCAGGATTCGCCGCGGGCCTCCTTCACGGACGGCGATCACCGCCGGGCCATCATCCTGCCGGCGCAGCAGATTCTCGGCGAAGTTGAGCCTGGCGCCGGGAAACCAACGAGGTCCGGCCCGCGCGTCGGGCGGCGCCATCCGGTCGAGCCCCACGCCGACCGCATCCCACGGCTCGCGATCGCCCCGCGCGTCGGCCACGACGCCGCAAAAGCCCCACACGGCCGGCCAGAACGCCTCGCGCCGTGCCACTGACCATCGGTACAGCGACGCGTAGTCGCCGATCGCGTCGGCATCGGGCAGCCGCGCCGCCCGCACATACCGGATGAACGCCGCCAGGTTGGAGCCTGCGGCGCGATCGGGAGCCGGCGTCCACAACGGAGCGCCAGTCTTGGGCGAGGTCATCGCGGAGAATATACGCCGCGACGCATCGAGGCCTTGACACTCGCAGTGGTGGTACTAGAATTTGCAAAAGAGAGTCGCGTCCCGCTGTTCGCTGGCCGTCGGGAAATGTGGCGGCCCGTACCTAATGCCAGGTGTGGCGGAGGGGAAGAACGGTCGGTGAAGCGACTTTTTTTATTCGACGTGGAGTTGCTAGGGAAGATGCCGGGGCAGATCGCCAGGAACACGAGCAACAGGGCTGCCTTCCACGCCGGCCGTACGGCCTGTGTGGGGGGGCGTGGGCTTCCGATGCGGGGGACCGCGCCGTGTGGCGGGCATCCGGCGGGCGCGGGCACAGGCGCCGGGAACGAGGCCGAGGTGTAGCGGGCCCCGTTTCCCGAACCAGCGCTCCGATCGCCCCGCCTGTTGCCGCCCGACAGCCGGGGCGATCGGCATTTTGGACCCGGGCGAAACAAAACCACGAGGAGGAGACCATGGAACGCTCTCGCAACGAGTCCCGACCGGTAGGCCGGCCGGTGTCGCTGGGCGATTTCTTCGTGGTGTCGACCGAGTGGGATAATTGGTGTGTCAGCACGGAGATGGCACGGCACATCGATGCCTGTCTGGACGCCGACCCCGTTCCGCGATGGATCGCATTTGTAGACGTGACCGGCGCGCGGGTGCGGGTGCGCGCCGACCGCATCGAATCGCTCACGCAGCGCAGCGTCCAGCAGCGCGCCGCCAGCCGGGTGTTCGAGCGTCTGGCGCGCGACGAGCGCAAGGGGGAGCGGCCGTTCGCGGATGACGAGGAGTGATCACAGGCCGGGCCGGGAGGGACGATGAAAATATTCGGCGCGCACGAGCCCCAGACGCTGGCACAGCTCCGGGACGTGGCCGAGCGCGCCGAGCGAGCCGCGCTTATGGCCGACGGCCATCTGGGGTACGTGATGCCGATCGGCGGCGTGGCGGCCTACCGCAACAAGGTGTCGGTCGTGGGCGTCGGGTTCGACATCGCCTGCGGCAACGCCGCGATTCGTACTGACCGGACCCTGGCGGACTTGGGGGGCACGGACCAGCAGCGACGCACCGCGCTCACCGGGTTGGCGGATGAGATCCAGAACGCCCTCAGCTTCGGCATCGGCCGGAAGAACCGGGCCGACGACGCGCCGGTGGATCACCCGCTCTTCGAGGACCCCGAGTGGAGCGCGGCGCCGGCGCGCTACCGCCAGGCGCTCAAGGACAAGGCGCGCGGCCAGCTCGGCACGGTAGGCAGCGGCAACCACTACGTCGACCTGTTCGCGGACGAGCAGGACGGACTCTGGGTCGGCGTGCACTTCGGGAGCCGCGGCTTCGGTTTCGGCGTGGCCTACGGGTTCCTGGCGCTGTCCCAGGGCATGGAGTGGCACGCGCGGGCGCCCGAGCGCGAGGTGCTGCTCGAGCTCGACCGGCCCATGGGCCACGACTACTGGGCGCTCATGACGCTGGCGGGGCGCTACGCCTATGCCGGGCGGGAATGGGTGGCGCGGAAGGTCGTGTCGATACTGGGCGCGCGCGAGATGGACCTGGTCCATAACCACCATAATTTCGCGTGGCGGGAAACGCACGAGGGCGAATCGCTGATCGTGGTCCGCAAGGGTGCGACGCCCGCCTTTCCCGGTCAGCGTGGGTTCGTGGGCGGCTCGATGGGCGACGACGCCGTGATTGTGCAGGGGACGGTGGTCGACGAGCGGCGGGCGCCGGAGATCGCGCGGACCCAGCGGGCGGCGCTGTTCTCGACGGTCCATGGCGCCGGTCGGATCATGTCCCGGACCCAGGCGGCGGGGAAGCGCAACCGGCGCACCGGCGCGGTCATCCGCCCCGGGCAGATCAGCCGGGAGATGATGCACGCCTGGGTAAAGCGCAAGAACGTCGTGCTGCGGGGCGGCGGGACCGATGAAAGCCCGCACGTGTACCGGCGGCTTCCCGAGGTGCTGGCCGCTCAAGAGGGGACCGTGGAAGTCCTGCACACGCTGCGGCCACTGGTTGTCGTGATGGCCGGGGAAGACGAGCTCGATCCCTACAAAGACTGACGGGCGGGCGCGAGCCCCGCGCCGATCGCTCGGACCTCCTCGGTGAGTGCGCGCGGCGAGAGCGCTTCCACTGGCAGCGCCATGAGCCGCTCGATCAGGCCGGCGATCGTATCGCGCGATTGGCGGAACACTTCGCGAACTTCCTCATCCGTCCCCAGCGCGTCCATCGGATCGGGGAGGTTCCAGTGCGCCACCGCCCGGGCGCCGGTGAATACTGGGCACGATTGCTTCGCGGCGTCGCACACGGTGATGACGAGGTCCCAGGACTCCCGCTCCAGGCCGTCGACGCTGCGGGGCGTGTGACCC
>JBOHSO010000020.1:0-2058 GCA_050921685.1 Gemmatimonadales bacterium | reverse complement strand
GTGTTCGAGCACGCACGCCGGCAAGTGGAGACCGGGAAGGACGTGGTGATTGTGCTCGATTCACTCACGCGGCTCGCGCGCTCGCACAACACCGCCGGACGATCGAGCGGCCGCACCATGTCCGGTGGCCTCGACGCCAACGCGTTGGCCAAACCCAAGGCGCTGTTCGGCGCGGCGCGCGCCGTGCCCAACGCGGGATCGCTGACCGTCATCGCCACCGCACTGGTCGAGACGGAAAGCCGGATGGACGACGTGATCTTCGAAGAGTTCAAGGGGACGGGGAACGCAGAGCTGCGCCTAATCCGTGAGCTAGCCGATCGGCGCATCTACCCCGCAGTGGACGTCGCCGCGAGCGGCACGCGGCGGGAAGAGCTCCTCGCCCCCCCGGCGCAGGTGGCGGCGCAGCAGGAGCTGCGCCGACGGCTGGTCGCGCTACCGGCAGCCCAGGGAATGGAAACGCTGCTCGCGCTGCTGCGCCGGTCGAAAACCAATGAAGCGATGCTCGCCTAGTGTTCCCCTTGGACGATACTCCGGGCGCGGGTCGACTGCATCAATTGCCTTGCACGATGCGGCGGTAGCTGTCGGGATTCCACTGCGGGCGCTGCGGCGCGTTGGCGATGTCGAGCCCCAGGTAGAAAACCAGTTTCACGATGCGCGCCTGCTTTTCCGCATCGATCTTGTCGGGCGAGTCGGTCACCTGATGGTAATCACCGTGCGTCCCGTTGAAGAAGAAGAGAATCGGGACGCCCTTTCGGGCGAAGTTGTAGTGATCGGAGCGGAAGTAGAAGTTCTCCTGCGGCCAAATGTCGTCGATCGGTTGCATGCGCAGCTCGGGATGCGCCGCCGCCACGCGGTTCAGGGTCCGGCCGAGGTCGGAGTGCTCCTTGCCGATGACGGCGATCGTGTCCTTCCAGTTGCGGCCGACCATGTCCGTGTTGAGATTCGCGACGGTGTTCGCGAGCGGGACGGTGGGATACTCCGAGAAGTACTCGCTTCCCCACAACCCGCGCTCCTCCCCGCTCACCGCCATGAACACAAGGGAGCGCTTGGGCCGAGGGGATAGCCGGGCGAATGCTTCCGCTGCCTCGATGACGGCCGTCGTGCCCGAGGCGTCGTCGTCGGCGCCGTTGCAGATCGAGTCGCCGCCGCGCGCCGTGCAGCCTTGTCCGGCGCCCGGGGTGCCCACGTGGTCCATGTGCCCGGTGAAGAAAACGTACTCGCTCCGGAGCTGTGGATCGCCGCCTTCGAGCACCCCGATGACGTTGGGCGCGCTCAGGCGGTCCACATCGCGGTACGCGGGACGATACGTCATCACGACGCCGGCGAGTTGCTGCGTGGTGCGACTGGTTAGTGCGCGCAGCGCAACAACGTCGACCCCGAGGGACCGAGCCGCCTGAGCATCCCGGATCTCCAGGTAAGCGGGATGCCGTACGGTGTCCGCGTCCACACGCCAAGCGGGAGTCAGGGTCGAGCGGAACAGGCGGGCCATGCGGGACTGCCACATCGTGTCCGGCCGGTTGGAGATCACGAGGACTCCCAGCGCGCCCGCTCGCACGGCCGCCTGGGGGGCGGGATCCAGAATACGCATCCCGGTCGGGTCTGCGGAGCCGAAGACGGCCACCCAGGCGCCGCGGACGTCCGCGCCGGCGAGCGGTCGCAGCGTATCGCCTCGCCCGGCGAGCAACACGACGGGGCCGGAAATCTCGCGGGACGGCAGCGTCCCGAAGGGAAGCAGGTTCACATCGCGGCCGGGCTTGAGCGTCACCGTCCCCGACGGGGCCGCGATCTCGAGCGTTGCGCGTGCGGAATCGAGCTGCCGCTGCAGGATCCAGAAGCGCTGAAGGTAGCTCCCGCTGTCGCCGCCAGGCTTGAGTCCCAGGCGGCGAAACTCGCCGGCGATGTACCGCGCCGCCTGCTCGAGTTGCGGGCTCGGCGTCGCACGGCCGAGCATCGAGTCATCGGCCAGCAAGCCGACGCGCCGCCGGATGTCTTCGGGGGTGATGGAATTGACGGCGTTCTGGATCGAGGCGGGCGATTGCGCGAGGAGCAGGCCGGGGA
>JBOHSO010000019.1:0-4985 GCA_050921685.1 Gemmatimonadales bacterium | reverse complement strand
GCCGAGGCCAGTCGCGTGCCTTCGCCACGTCGAAGTGGTGCCTCGACGTGCAGTGCGGAAGGTCGGTCCGCGACCCGATCAGACCCGCAGCACTCGCAACGGTGAACCTCGCAGCCCGGCCAGGCTGCTTGGGGATGGAAGCCGGAGCTCCTGATCGCCCTACCGAGCGACGCAACAGTCAACCGGCGGCGGCAGGATGAAGAACGGAGGGAGCAATCCCCCGGCTCCGGGTAACCGATGTGCGGAGCCCCCGGGCGGCCTAGCGTGCCGTCCCGGGGGCTTCGGTTGTTCCGGCGCCAAACCGTGCTACAACTCGACCTGCGCCCCCACCTCGAACACCTGCGTCGACGGGATTCCGAAAAAGGCGGTCGCCCGCAGCGCGTTGCGCGACATGAAGGCGAACAACCGCTCGCGCCACCGGGCCATCCCGGGCCGGTCGGTCGAGACCAAATCCTCGCGCCCGAGAAAGAACGTCGTTGCCTCGAGTTGGATCACCAATCGCTTCTCGCGGCAGCGCTCGAGGATCTCGATGATGCTCGGGTCCTCCATGAATCCATACCGCACGGTGACGGCGTGAAACCCCTTCCCAAGGGGCTTCACCGTCACGCGTTCCCCGGGCGGGATGTGGGGCACCTCCTCCGTCACCACGGTGAGAAACACCACCTTCTCGTGCAGCACCTTGTTGTGGGCGAGGTTATGCACCAGCGCTGGAGGGGTGCCGCCGGGATTCCCCGACATGAACACTGCCGTCCCCGGCACCCGGAGCGGTGGGTCGGCCACGAGGTCCGCCATGAGCAGGTTGAGTGGCACGGACTTTTCCTGGAGCCGCTTCGAGAGGATCTCCCGCCCGCGTTTCCAAGTCATCATCAACATGAAGACCACGGCCCCAATGGCCAACGGCACCCAGCCACCGTGGGGAATCTTCAGCGCGTTGGCGGCCAGGAACGCGAGGTCGATCGTGAGAAACAGACCCGCGACGAGGGCGGCGCGCGGGAAGCTCCAGCGCCAGACTTCGCGACTCATCACGTAAAACATGAGCGTCGTGATGACCATGAGGGTCGACAGGGCCACCCCGTAGGCCCCGGCGATATTGCTCGACGTGCGGAAGCCGAGCACGAGTGCGACCGTGAGCACCATGAGGCTCCAATTGACCGCGGGGAGGTAGATCTGACCGATTTCCCGCGAGGAGGTGTGCTCGATCTGCAGCCGGGGGCAGTAGCCGAGTTGGATCGCCTGTCGCGTGAGGGAGAACGCCCCCGAGATCACGGCCTGGGAGGCGATGATGGCCGCCGCGGTGGCCACGGCGATCAGCGGATACAGCCCCCACGTTGGGGCCAGGAAATAAAAGGGATTGGCCGCCGCCGCTGGATCGCGCAGCAGGAGCGCGCCCTGGCCGAAGTAATTGAGGAGCAGGGCGGGCAACGGGACCGTAAACCACGCGACCTGGATGGCGCGATGGCCGAAGTGACCGAGATCGGCGTACAGCGCTTCCCCGCCGGTGACGACGAGGAACACGGCGCCGAGGACCAGGAACCCCCGACCGGGATCCTCGAGGAAGAATCGCGCTGCGTGGTGCGGGGAAACGGCGCCCAGCACGGCCGGTTCCTGGAGGATCCACCTCACCCCGAGCATGGCGATGGTCAGGAACCAGAACAGCATGACTGGGCCGAACACCGATCCCACGCCAACCGTCCCCCGGCTCTGAAACAAGAACACCCCCACCAGGATCACGATCGTCACCGGGATAACCCAGCTGGCCAGCGCCGGGGTGGCGACGGCGAGTCCCTCGACGGCGCTCATCACGGAGATCGCGGGGGTCAGGGCGCCGTCGGCGTACATGAGCGCCGCCCCGAAAATGCCCAACACGATCATGGTGCGGCGGGGAGACAACCCGCGCGCGAGACGGGTTCCCTGGACGAGCGCCATCAAGGCGAGCACGCCGCCTTCGCCCTTGTTGTCGGCGCGGATGATGACGATGTGGTACTTGATCGTCACGACGAGGGTCAGCGACCAGAAGATCAGCGACAGGACACCCAGGATATTGCCTGCCGTCACCGCGATGGCGTGCTGACCGTGGAACGCCTCCCGCATGGCGTAGAGCGGGCTCGTGCCGATGTCGCCGTAGACGACTCCGAGCGCGACCAGCGACAAGGTCGCCAGGTACCGGCCCTTCGGCGCGGCGCGGCCTGCAGTCAGGTTTTCGGTCTCCATTCGTCTGGTATCGTCCGGGCTAGTCGCCCCGGGAGTCCGGCGCCTTGCCCCAGTCACTTGCGCCGCGGTAGGGCCGGCGGTAGTCGAGCTGCCACACGCGCTGCCGGGACACGAGACCCTCGGTGAACGCGTCCGCATCGCGCAGCGCCTCCGCCATACTCGCCGTCTTCGCGCTGGCATTGTCGGCCCAGTGCAGCACTTCGGCCTCGAGCGTGAGGGGGAGGATGGGGCTGCCGTGCTCGAGGCGGCCGTGATGCGACAGGATGAGGTGCAGCAACAGGCGCCGCTCCGCGGCGTTGCAGAGGGGTACCGCCGCCTCATCCAGCCGTCGCTCGAGCATCAGGGCGCCCAGCACGACGTGTCCGACGAGGTAGTGGGCGTCGGTATGCTCGAACACACCGTCCCACCGGTAGGCCTCGAGCTTCCCGATGTCGTGCAGCAGCACGCCCGTCAGCACCAGCTCGACGTCCGCGCCGGCCGCCCGGGCGATGGTGCGGGCGATTGCTCCGACCTCCACCGTGTGTTTGAGCAGCCCACCGAGGGCCGCATGATGGCCAGCGACGCTCGCGGGGCACCGCTCGTAGGCGTGGCGAAACTCGTGATCCTCGTAGAACAGGGCGAGTACCGCGGCGAGCCGTGGCTTGGTGAGCTCGCCGCGCCAGGCGTCCACGGTCTCCCAGTAGCGGCCGACCTCGCCTACGCTGGGAAGCAGCCGGCCGAGCTCGACGCTCGTCTCGGGCAGGAGCCGGAGGGAGTCGACGTGGAGCTGGCGTCGGCCGCGGTAGTCGGCCACCTCGCCCAACACCTGGACCACGTGTCCGCGTCGGATGCCTTCGACCATCGCCTGATCACGGCCCCAGAACGGCGCGCTCGCCAGCCGGCCACTCGCATTGCTGAAGGTCAGCACCGTGCAGGCGCCACCGTCGAAGTTCTTCTGCTCGGCGTCCAGCACCAGCAAGGTGTCCTGCACCCGCTCACCGGGGCGCAGGGATGGAAGGTCGAGAATGCGTGACATGGGAGGCGGGGGAAATATAAGGGACGCGGTGGGCGATGCGGGGACCGAATTGTCGCGGACGAGCGACCGCATTACGCCGCAATCGAGCCTAGGACGGACGCGCCGGCGGCGGCAGCGGCTTCAACTTCGGCAGGTCCGTATCCCGATCGTGCTCTTTGTGGAACGGGAGTCGCGGTCCCCGGATCGGCACTAGGTGGGCGATCGAGTTGGCGTAATACTCGAGCAGTGGCCGTCCGCGCGGCAGGATCACGAGGCTCGTCCCCTCCGCGACGACCAGGCGCCGCAACCGCAGCATGCGCCACGCGCGGTCCCAGATTTCCTCGATCCGCGCCCCGCCCCGCACTACCGTGGCATTCACGTCCCGCAACCGGTCGCGCAGCTCGTCCATCCGGTCGAGCAGGGCGTCGCGGCGAATCACGGACTGCTCGAACGACAGCAGGGCCGCCGCGGCCAGCGGCACCGGCGTCACGGGGATGATGGCCCCGATTCGGTCCAGCATTTCCTTGGCGAGCTTCTCCAACTCGGGGAGGCGGCGTTCCTTGGGCCAGGACAGCATGTCGGCTGGGGCGCTGGTGAGCCAGTGCCGCAGGGAGAGAGGCGCGCCGAAGGTGACGGCGGCTCGGCCGTAGCGCTTGAGCCGGCCCGTGAGCAGACGAACGAGGTTGCCGGTGACGTAGCTCAGCACCGTACCAAGCTGGGCGAGCCGGCCGGGCCGGTCGCGCTCGTCGATGAGCTCCCGAATGAGCGTGCGGTCCTCGAGCACCCGGTCGAAGTTCATGCCCACCGGCACGAACCAGATGTCCCGGGAGAACTCGGGGTCGAGCACCGTGCGGCAGATGTAGTCGAGCAACCCCAGCTTCGGCGGCCCCAGCCGGCCGTCCCGGCTCAGCCGGCCCTCCGGAAAGAACCCCTGCGTGACGCCGTTCCGGGTGATGAGCTGCACGTACCGCTCCAGCACGGCATGGTACAGCGGCTCGCGGAACCGGCGGCGGATGAAGTACGAGCCGAACGACTTGAATACGTATTCCAGCGGCCACACGCGCGCCCACTCGCCAACCGCATAGCTCACCTGTACGCCGTAGGCGAGCACGTAAGCGACCACGATGTAGTCGGCGTTGGAGCGGTGGTTCATGAGGTAGATCACGACGTCGCGCCGAGGGATCCGCTTCAGGGCGGCCTCGTCCTGATGGTCGACGCTCACCTTGTAGAGCAGGTTGAGCACGATCTTGGCCAGGTTGTAGCCGAGCTTGTAGTACGACAGGACGTTGAAGTGCGGGACGATCTCGCCGATATACCGGTTGACGCGCCGC
This sequence comes from Gemmatimonadales bacterium, assembly GCA_050921685.1. Lineage (GTDB taxonomy): Bacteria > Gemmatimonadota > Gemmatimonadetes > Gemmatimonadales > GWC2-71-9 > DASTHG01. Next base: position 449 of record JBOHSO010000019.1, on the reverse strand, counting down.
CAGACGCGCTCCTCGGGCAGCCGGTGCTCCGTGGCGTGTGCGCGCACCGCGGCTGCCACGACCTCGTCGCGGTTCAGGACTTCCTTGGCGAGCCGGTGCTGCTGCAGCTGGTAGCGAGCGAGGCGGGTGCGGAACCGGTACACGGCGCGCAACGCCGCCCGGCGCAGGCGGTTACGCGCGACAAACAGTGCCCCGCTCCCGATCGCGACGACGAGCAGGCCGGCGATCAGCCAGTCGCGGGCGACCACCCCTCCTCGGTCTTGAGCCGCTGGTAGGCCATCCCCTTGAGTCGGGCGATCCGCGTCGCCATCGGGGGATGCGTCGCGAGGATGTTGGACAAGCGGCCCTCTCGCAGGTTGGCGCGGCGCCCCAACGGATCGGCGATGCACAGGTGGGCCGCACCGCGCTTGATAGCGCTGGTGGGCGCCGCGGCGCCCTCTATCTTGTGC
>JBOHSO010000018.1:0-8123 GCA_050921685.1 Gemmatimonadales bacterium | reverse complement strand
GGCCGTGCGAGTGCCCAGTCGGCGGCGACGCGGGCGCGCTCCAGGCCCGCGAGGCGCGCGCGGCAGTCGGCGCAGGCGCCGAGGTGCAGCGCGATCTCCGCCGCCTGCGTGTCCCTCAACTCGTCATAGGCGAGCAGCAGGAGCGTGTCTTCGGATGGGTGCGTCATCGATATTCCTCCACCGCCGCGCCGATACGCCGCAGCGCGGCGCGCATCTGGCCCAGCACCGTGCCGAGCGGACGGCCGAGCCGCTCGGCGATCTCGCGAAAGGTCAGGTCCTCGCGGTGTCGCAGCTCGAGGACCTCCCGCTCCGCCGCCGGCAGCGCGTCGATCACCCGGCGCACCGCCGCGCCGAGATCGCGCACCAGCAGCCGCTCGTCGGCTGCCGGGACGCGGGGCGGATCCTCGTGGGTCAAGCGGTCCGCCATCCGGCGGCGCACGAGGTCGCGCCGCACGTGATCGCGCCACACGTTGGCCGCGATCTGGAACAGGTAGCCCCGTGGATTGCCGTTCACATTGAGGCGGCCGCGGGCCGCCACGAGACGCGCCGCGGTCTCCTGCAGCAGCTCCGCCGCCAGCTCCGGATCGCGGCAGCGGGCGCCGAGAAAGCTCCGCAGCGCCGCCTCGTGCTCGGCGAACAGGGCCTCGGTCGAGAGCGTGGGCATCCTGTCTAACAGTACGCGGCGACCTGGCGTTTATTGGCGGGACGCGATAGGTTGAGGCAGGACAATTGCTTCCGTGGCGATTTGGGGCGTATTGCGGCCACGTAAAACAACCCGCTAAAAAGCCTGCCCGTGGCGGCTTTATCCGCGACGGGTTTTTCTGTGCGCGACGCGAACTGAAGGAGACCGAACTCTGCCTACGCTGCGCGATCTCATCGCCGATAGCCGCGTCCACCTCTTCGACGGCGCGATGGGGACGATGCTGTACGCGAAGGGCTTCTTTCTGAACGTCTGCTACGACGAGCTGGCGCTGAAGCAACCGGCGCTGGTGCGCGAGGTGCACCAGGAATACGCGCGCGCCGGTGCCGAGATCCTCGAAACCAACACCTTCGGCGCCAATCCGGTGAAGCTCGGCGCCCACGGCCTCGCCGACGAGACGGAGCGGTTCAACCAGACCGCCGCGGAGCTCGCGCGCGCGGCGGCGGGCGGCCGCGCCAGCGTCGTCGGCGCGATCGGACCGCTCGGTCTGCGCCTCGAGCCGTTCGGCCCCACCTCGCGGGACGAGGCGCGCGATCTGTTCCGCCGCCAGGTGAACGGCCTGCTGGCGGGCGGCGTGGACGGGTTCGTGCTCGAGACCTTCAGTGACCTGGAGGAGATCCACGCCGCGCTGCGCGCGGTGCGCGACGCCTGCGACCTCCCGGCGGTGGCGCAGATGACGATCGGGACCGACGGCCTCACCGCCTACGGGACGGCACCGGAGGACTTCGCTCGCGAGCTCGCCCAGCGGGGCGCGGACGTCATCGGTGTCAACTGCTCGGTGGGGCCGGCGGGCGTGCTCGAGGCCGTCGAGCGGATGGCAAAGGCGACCGACCTGCCGCTATCCGCGCAGCCCAACGCCGGGCTCCCGAAGGACGTGGGGGACCGCAAGATCTATCTCGCATCGCCCGAATACATGGCGAGCTACGCGCGCCGCATGGTCGAAGCCGGTGCCCGGTTCATCGGCGGGTGCTGCGGCTCCACCCCCGAGCACATCCGCAAGATGCGCGACTACCTGGCGAGCGTGGCCCCGCGCCAGTCCAGCCCCGTCGTGTCGCGCGCGGCGGTGGCGGCCACCACCGGCGGCGTGGCGGCGATCCCTCTCGCGGAGCGGTCGGGCTGGGGCGGGAAGCTCGCGGCGGGCCGGTTCGTGACGAGCGTCGAGATCGTTCCCCCCAAGGGCGTGGATCCGACGCCGATGCTGACCCAGTGCCGGGCGCTCAAGGCAGCCGGCGTAGACGCCGTCAACGTGCCGGACGGCCCGCGCGCCCAGAGCCGCATGGGCGTGCTGCCGTCGGCCATGCTGATCGAGCGCGAAGTGGGGCTGGAGACTGTCATTCATTATTGCTGCCGCGACCGCAACCTGCTCGGCATGCTGTCCGATATCCTGGGCGCGGCGGCGGCGGGGCTGCGCAACCTCCTCGTCATCACCGGCGATCCGCCCAAGATGGGCCCGTACCCCGACTCGACCGCGGTCTTCGACATCGACTCGATCGGGCTCACGAACCTCGTCTACCGGTTGAACCATGGACTCGATCCGGGCAACAACCCGATCGGCGCGCCAACGCGCTGGGTGATCGGGGTGGGGGTGAACCCCGCGGCGGTGGACGTGGACCGCGAGCTCTCGCGCTTTCATTGGAAGGTGGACGCGGGGGCGGAGTTTGCGGTCACGCAGCCGGTCTTCGACCCGCGCCAGCTCGAGGCGTTCTTGGACCGGGTCGAGTCCTACCGGATTCCCATCGTGGCCGGCATCTGGCCGCTGCTCAGTTTGCGGAACGCCGAATTTCTGGCGAACGAGGTGCCGGGGGTGTCCGTCCCCGAGGAAGTGCTGGCCCGGATGCGCACCGCCCAGGACAAGGGCAAAGACGCCGCGCGCGCCGAGGGGGTGCAGATCGCCCGCGAGATGTTCGAGCGGGTCCGGACGATGGTGCAAGGGGTGCAGGTCAGCGCCCCGTTCGGAAAGGTGGAGGTGGCGCTGGAGGTGTTCCGCGAGACGTGACACTTGACTCCATCCGCTCTCATGCCACTTTGACCGATAACCCGAGCCTCACGGAGATCCTCGTGCGCCGATTCCTGTCCGTTTTATCGTTCGCGGTCGTCCTCGCCGCTCCCGCCGTCGCGCAAGGCTTCCCTCAGCCCTCCGGGTTCACGGTCGATAATCCCGTGCTGCGCCGCATCTGGTCGCTCGGCATGGATAGCTCACAGTCGCCCGCGCTCGCTCAGGTGCTGCTCGACTCGCTGGGGCCACGGCTCACCGGTTCGCCGGAGATGGAAGCGGCGCAGGACTGGATGGTGAAGACCTACCAATCCTGGGGCATCACTGCCCGGAAAGAACGCTACGGCACGTGGCGCGGCTGGCGGCGCGGGCCGACGCACATCGATCTCGTCGCTCCACGCGTGCGCTCGCTCGAGGGAACGATGCTCGCCTGGAGTCCCGGCACGCCGCAGGGCAAGAAGGTCCGCGCTCCGGTCGTGATCCTGCCCGACATCGTCGACAGCACCGCGTTCGCAGCGTATCTGCCGCAGCTGAAGGGGAAGTTCGTCCTCGTGTCCTTCCCCCAACCCACGTGCCGCCCGGATACGAGCTGGGAGCGCTGGGGCACCCAGGCAACGGTGGACTCGATGAAAGCCCGGCGCACCGCCGCCCAGCAGGCGTGGACCCAGCGCGTGGAACGAACTGGCTCCCCCGGCCCGGCCCTGCACCGCCGCCTCGACGCCGCCGGCGTCGCAGGGGTCATCACTTCGAACTGGTCGCAAGGGTGGGGCGTGGACAAGATCTTCGGCACGACCGCCGAGCGGGTCCCGGTTGTGGATGTGTCGTGTGAAGACTACGGGCTGTTGTTCCGCCTCGCGCTGAACCACCAGGGACCGGCGGTGGAGCTATCGGCGGTATCCGAGGCGCGCGGCGAGGTGCCCGTGTTCAACGTCGTGGCCGAGATCCGCGGGACGGAGCTGCCCAACGAGTACGTGATGCTGTCGGCGCACTTCGACTCGTGGGACGGCGGCTCGGGAGCGACCGACAACGGCACGGGCACGATCACGATGCTCGAGGCGATGCGGCTCCTGCGGCTCGCCTATCCGAATCCGCGCCGTACCATTCTGGTGGGGCATTGGAGCGGCGAGGAGCAGGGACTGAACGGCTCGAGCGCGTTCGTGCAAGACCATGCGGGCATCGTCGATAGTCTGCAGGCATTGTTCAACCAGGACAACGGCACGGGACGAATCGAAAACATGAGTGCGTCGGGATTCACCCAGGCGGCGGGGAACCTGGCCCGGTATCTCTCGCAGATCCCGGCCGACATCACCCGCCACATCAAGTTCGCCTTCCCCGGCGCGCCCAGCGGCGGAGGCACTGACCACGCTTCCTTCGTCACGTGTGGCGCGCCGGGCTTCAGCCTCGGTTCGGCCGATTGGGACTACTTCCGCTACACCTGGCACACCAACCGCGACACATACGACAAGGTCTCCTGGGATGACGTGCGCAACAACGCGACGCTGACCGCCATGCTCGCCTACTTGGCGTCGGAGGACCCCGAGCGGATGCCGCGCGTCCGCCGGGACGTGTTCCAGCCGACGTCGAGCGGGCAGCCGGGGACGTGGCCGGCGTGCCGGCAACCGCGGCGCAACACGCCGCAGCCGTAACGTCCCCGTCGTGGCGCCGCCCGCAGTCGGTCCGGCCGTCCAGGATTCCTATCCCGACGACTTCGCCCACTGCTACGGCTGCGGCCGCCTGAACCGACACGGCCTCCGGCTCAAGCCCTGGTGGGAAGGAGACGAGTCGGTGGCGCGATTCACGCCGCTCCCATACCACACGGCCGTTCCCGGGTTCGTGTACGGCGGTCTGATTGCCTCGCTGATCGATTGCCACGCCACGGGAACGGCCGCCCCGCGATCGAGCGGGCGGCCGGAAGGTGGTCGTGGACGCCACCGTCTCGGCAGGCGGGGCGATCACCGCGAAGGGTGAGGCGGTGACGGTGCCGATGCCCGCGACGATGACGCAGGCCGTTCGCTGAGGCGACTGGGAGTCCCTCAGGTCTCACCTGACACCGGCGCGGCTTACATTACCCCTGAAACCCGCAGCGAGGCCGCTGACCGATGCGTCGTGTGCTCGTGCTGTTGCTTCCTCTGACCCTCGCGGCTGGCGGTGCCCGGGCGCAGCACGCCGCCGTGTGGGACTCCGTCGGCCGGATCCTCCAGGCTTCACCCACCCTTGCCTCCGGCTACGTCCGGTACACGTTCCCGCGCCGCGACCTGACCGTGCGGGTGGGCGATGTCACCCTGTCTCCTCGCCTCGCGCTGCTGGCGTGGGCGGGTTTCAGCGGCCCGTCGCCGGCGGCGACCCTGATGGGCCAACTGGTCGTCACGGAACGAGAGCTGCTGCCGGTCCAGGTCGCCATCGACTCCCAGCGCCTCAATGTGACCGCGATCCACCACCACCTGCTCGGCGAGGCGCCCCGCCTCATCTACGTGCACGTCCACGGCGTCGGACCGGCGGTCGACCTTGCCCGCCGCCTCGACCGCGTGCTCGCCCGCACTGCGACGCCGCGCGGGGTCGCGGCACCGGCCACCGCGACGGTCACGATCGACACGGCGGCCGTATTCCAGGCCCTCGGTGCGCGAGGATCGGCGAGCGGCAGTGTAGCCCAGTTAGGGTTCGTGCTGGTGTCGACGCCGGTCACCCTGCACCGCGCCGCGCTCGTTCCGGCCATGGCGTACGGCAGCCCGGTGACCCTGCAGGCGGTCACCCCGGATCGATTCGTCGCGACCGGTGACTTCGCCGTCGCCGGCGAGCGCGTCGCGCCGCTGATTGGAGCGCTCGCGGCCAGCGGCATCACCGCGACCGCCGTCCACAATCACTTGATCGGAGAAGCGCCCTCGGTCTATCACGTCCACTTCTGGGCCGACGGCGCTCCGGACGCCGTGCTCGCGGGGCTCAAGGCGGCGCTCGACACCGGTCGAGGCCCTTAGGGTGGCCCAGGCGTCGTTCCCGCCGACCGTCGAACTGGACGCCGCCGTCCTCCTCGCGGCGATCACCCTGGGTCTGGCGCTGGTGTGCGGACAGCTGTATCGCCTTTACCGCAAGCCCTATCTCGGGTGGTGGGCGCTCGCCTGGTTGCTGTACCTGCTCCGCGTCGGCGCGATCGCAAGCTTCCTCGCGACGCACCGTTGGGCATGGCTCTACTGGCACCAGGTCCTGACGGGGTGGACCGCGCTCGCGCTTCTGTGGGCGTCGCTGGTCTTCTCCCGGCAGTTCGAATGGCGCTGGCGCTACGCCGCGCTGCCCCTGTTCCCGGCGGCGTGGTCCTACGTCGCCATTTATCGCCTCGACAACTTCCTGCTCGCCGCCGGGCCCGCGGTCCTGTTCCTGAGCCTCGTGACGCTGTGGACGGGGTGGACATTCGTGCGGTACTACCGCCGTGTGCGAGCGACGGGAGCGGCGCTCCTGGCCGGTGCGCTGTTGCTGTGGGGCCTGCACCACCTCGATTACCCGTTCCTGCGCGCCCGCGGGGCGTGGAGCCCTTGGGGCTACTACCTCGACATCCTGTTCCTGCTCGCCACCGGAGCGGGGATCCTGGTGCTGGTTCAAGACGAGCTGCGCCGCGGCCTGGCGGCGCTTTCCACGCTCTCGGGTGATCTCCAGTTGCGGCCCGACACCGCGGGCGATCTCGGCACCCTGCTCGAGCGACCGCTCGCGCTCCCCGCGGTGCGCGGGAGCGCGATGATCGTCGCCGAACATGGCCAGCCGCGTTGCGTCGCGGGAGCGGGCGCGTGCGCCGGATGGGAGGGACAGGCGCTCGCCGCACGGGCGGCGGAGGCGGCGGCCCAGGCCATCACAGACGGTCGGCCCGCGTTCATAGTCGATTGGCCGGATCCGCGGCCGGGCGGGCGCGACTTCCCCTACGCCGCGCTGCTGCCGGTGCTGCGCGGTGAAACGGTGACGGGGGTGCTCGTGCTGGTGGGTGACGCCCGCGACCCGTTCACGGCGTTGGACGAGGGCTTCCTGCGGGCGCTGGGGAGCCAGATCGGAGCGGCGCTCGAAAACGCGGATCTGTACCGCCGGCTCGAGTCGCGGACGGCCGAGCTGGCGCGACTCTCGACGCGGATCGTGGAGCAGCAGGAGGCCGAGCGGCGGCGCTTGTCGCTCGAGCTGCACGACGAAACGGCGCAGGTGCTCGCGGCAGTGAAGCTGCAGCTCGGTCTACTCGCCGAGCGACTCGACCCGACGCAGGCCGCCGAGCTGGCCCACACCGTGGGGCTGATCGACGCCGGGATCCGGAGCGTCCGGCGCGTTACGGAGCAGCTCCGCCCCACCCTGCTCGACGATCTGGGCCTGGTGCCGGCGTTGCGCTCCCTCTCCGAGTCGTTTGGCGAGCGCGCCGGGATCGCGGTGGCCCTCGACTCCCCGGAGGCACTCCCCACGCTCACCCGGGACGCCGAGCTGGCGGTGTTCCGCGCGACGCAGGAAGCGTTGGCGAACGTGGCCCAGCACGCGGCAGCGCAGCACGTACGGGTGCGCCTCGGGGACAGCGCTGGCCGGCTGACGCTCGTTATCGCCGACGACGGGCGCGGGTTGCCGGTCGGTTTCGACCTCGCCCGGACCGAGCGCGACGGCCATTTGGGCCTGGCCGGCATGCGCGAGCGGATCGGCGCGCTGGGCGGGACGATTGCCGTCAGCGGGGCCCCGGGGGCCGGCGTGTGCCTGCTCCTCGAAATCCCGTACACCGTCATCGACGCGGCGTGAAGACCGCGATCCGGGTGCTCGTCGCCGACGACCACGCCGTCGTGCGCCAGGGCATCCGCCACGTGCTCGAGGGCGCATCCGGTTTCCGCGTCGTGGCGGAAGCCGCGACTGGACCCGAAGCGCTCGAGGGCGCGGCGCGCGAGCATCCCGACGTGGTGCTGCTCGACCTCACGATGCCGGGCGCCTCCGGGCTCGACATCGTCCGGGCCCTGCGCCAGCGCGTCCCCGAGGCGCACGTGCTGATCCTGAGCGTGCACGACGACCGGCAATACGTCCTGGAGAGCGTCCGCGCCGGAGCGCACGGCTACCTGCGCAAGGATTCGAGCCCCGCCGATATCCGCGAGGCGATCCGCGCCGTCGCGGGCGGCGACTCGTTCTTCAGCCCGCCGGTGGCCCGTCACCTCACGACCGCGATCCAGCACCAAGCGCCGCCGGGAAACCCAGAGGTGCTTACGACCCGCGAACGCGAGGTCCTCGTCCGCGTGGCCCGCGGGCTCACCAATCGCGAGACGGGCGCCGAGCTGGGGATCGGCGTCCGTACCGTGGAGGCACACCGCGACAGCCTGATGCGCAAGCTACGTATCCACACGGTGGCCGGGCTCACGCGTTTCGCCCTCGAGCACGGTCTCACCGCGAGCGGTTCGCCCGGCGCTCCCGCACCGTAGTTCTCCCTACGTACTCCTC
>JBOHSO010000017.1:0-1825 GCA_050921685.1 Gemmatimonadales bacterium | reverse complement strand
GCTGGGCCGGATCAGCGAGACGGGCGGCGACCGAGACGCGGCGCTGCCGATGGTGCTCCGGGCTCGGCGCGAGAGGCCCGCCGAGCCGCAGGCGGCTCGGCTCGCGGCCGCGGAGTTGCGCCTCAATCTGAAGCTCGGACGCTATGCGCGAGCGCGGGCGCTGGGGGATTCTCTGCTCGTGATGTGGGCCGGTCCTGATCCAGCAGTGGCAACGGTCCTGGCAGGTGTGAGCGCCTTGGTGGGCCACGTCCAGCGAACAGCCGAGCTGCTGCGCATCGCCTACCGCGATTCGGGGCTCGCGTTGCCCAACCTGGAGCCCGTGCGCGCCCCGGTGGCGGTCGTCGAAGCGGCGCTGGATCTGTTCGCCTATGCGGCGCTCGGCGCGCCCCGCGATACCCTGCTGGCACTCGAGCGCCGCGTCAACCAGGTCGTCGGCGCCTATGTGGAGCCGGTCGGTGGACGCCGAACCCTGGCTCGCTATGCGGCGCTCGACGAGCCCGCCGTGCTCGCGTATCCCGTGCTCGGCGTGCGGCCGGTTCACCGAGGGTCCGCTCCCGACTACGTGATGGAGATGCAGCTGGCCGCCTCACGGGGGGACACGGCAATCGTGCGTTCGTGGATCACGAAGCTCGACACCATCCGCCGTATCCAACGACCGGGCGACGTGGCGATCGACGGGACGTACCTCGAGGCATGGGTGCAACTCCAGATGGGCGACTCCGCTGCCGCCATCGAGCGGCTCGACGCATCCCTGAACGCCCTGCCGGCGCTCGGTCTCAACCTGGTCGAGCAGGTGCCCCAGGCGGCCGGACTGGTGCGGGCCATGGCTTGGCGCGCCGACCTGGCTTCGCGGGCAACTGACGCGGCCACGGCCCGAGCGTGGGCGGAAGCCGTCGTCACGCTCTGGTCGGGCGCGGACGAGGTATTGCAACCCACGGTGGCCCGGATGCGCACGCTGTCGGCGGGCACCAAACGCTGAGGACACTCCCACGTAGAGGAGGAAGTGATGGATAATCGCGCGGAGGCGGGACACGTTCCGCTGTGGCTGTTGGTGCTGCTCCTGCTGCTCGGGCTGGCCTTGATCTTGTGTCTGATCATGAGGCCCGCCGGCGCTTCCCCGACCGCGGCTCCTTCGTTCACGATGAACGTGGACTCGGTTTCCCGAGACAGCATCCTGGCCTATGCGATCTCGCTCCATTACGACACGGTCTCCGGCGCGGGAGACGAGCAGCGGTTGATGGTCGGAAGCTCCTGTCCGGGGACCTGTACCTATGGACCGCTGGCGCGAATCGAGCCGCAAAGCGGCTCACACGCCGCCGACACGGCGGACCTGGCGGCCGGACGAATCATCGCGCGCATCATCACGACCGACAGCGCGTACCCGAAGCTGGGGCTGCGGGGAGGCTTCACGACCTACTGGTGGGTGGACAAGAAGGGTCCGGAGAACAACTGGCGCTCGGTAATGGTCCCGGCGTACCAGGCAGATACGCTGGTTCACCGAGGGCTCGAGTTGCACGAAGCGGATACGGCCGGTGATGGCTACAACTACGAATGGAAGCAGTCGATCGCCCGGTTCTACTGGAAAGACACCGACGAACTGCCATGGGGCACGTGCACCAGCAGCCGTTGCTGCAGGTAGGGGTGGAAGGAATGCCGATGCGTCGCCGCACCATGCGCACCGTTAGCGTGCTGTTCCTGCTCACCCTGCCGCTCGCCGCCCAGCAGACCGGCCCGCCCGTTTCACTCCCCGACCACTGGATGACGCTCGACTCGCTCGCCCTGGCCGTCGGGCTCGACACCGCCCAGCGGACGGCCATCGCCAGCC
>JBOHSO010000016.1:0-8359 GCA_050921685.1 Gemmatimonadales bacterium | reverse complement strand
CACCAGGCGCTCCAACTCCGCACGTTCGCTCGCGTCGAGTACGACGGGTCGTGTCCGGTTCGCCATGCGCCTTCCAGGAACGGGAGCATGACTAACTTAACACTATTTACGTAACAGAACACTAGGGTCTGACCGTAGTACCGATTGCCGAGCGCGTCGAACGAGAAGGACTCCGCCGAGACGAAGCGCGCCGGGTACAAGCCCACTCCCCCGAAGCCGTGTTCGGTGAGCTTCGACGTGGCAAGGTGCCCGAGCCCGGTGTAGGTCACGGTGAGCGTGTCCTGGTACCCAAGCGGGTCGCGGCTCGACAGGAGCCGGTCCTGCGCGTCATAGAGGTAACTCGTCGCCCGAATGGGATTCGCGGTAAACCGGGGGAATGAGAGGCCACCGAGGTTGCGAACGGTATCAGCCAGGAGGCGGCCGTCTGCGTCGTAGGTGAACCGTTGGTGGTAGCTCCCGGGATACCTCAAGCTATCCAGGTCGTTGCGAAGACTATGGTGGAAGTGATACGGGTTTCCGTGCAGGTCGTTGACCGTCTGCAATAGGCCGAGCTGGGGATGGTAGACGAACGTCATCGTGGACAAGAGTCCCGGGGCGAGCAGCTGCTGCGGGAGCGCGAGCGAAAGGCGGCGGCCGTCCAGGTTGTAGGTGTGCAGCAAGCCGTATTTGTGCTGATTCCAATCGGTGCGGCCGACAGTTTGAATCCGCGAGCTGTCCGTTCTGAGTAGGCCGCCCGGGTGGTAGCTTCGCTTGACCCTGGCGTCGAGGTTATCCGCCGTCAGCAGGCGCCCCATCGCGTCGTACGTGAAGGTCTGGGTCTCCCCGGGAACCTGGTAGGCGGGGTACATGGGAGCCTGGTTCGGCGGCGTGGTGTTCAGATTCGACGGCCGGCTCGTGTAGTTGACCGGTGGGAGGATGCGGGTCAGCAGCCGGTTGAGCGCGTCATACGCCATCGTGAGAAAGAGCCGCGCGCCGCTCGTCGGGTCGGTGCGGCGCGTCAGTGCCACGACCGCGTTCCCCGCCGGATCGTACACCGTACTGTCTACGGCGCCGTCGGGGGCCACTTCGGCGACGCGCCGATTCGCCCGGTCGTACCGCCACTGCGTCGTGAGCGTGCCGATCCCGGTCACATTCGGAGCCGAGACGCGCGCGAGCGACGTCGCGTTGCCCTCCGAATCGTAGCGCGTGTCGACACGCACCGTTTGCACGCGATTGGGCGCGATCGTCTCCGCGATGCTGTCGCGGTCCATGTTCGTGTACACGGTGCGCTGCCGCATCCGAAGGGTGCTGTCCTGGGCGCCACCGCGCGACAGGTCGGTGCTGCCGATCGGCGTCACGACCAGGGTGTCCCGTCCCAGGGCGTCCCTGTAGGAGCTCGTCCAGTAGCCAAGCGGAGTCCGTATCGCGGCGACGTTGCCGCGCGCGTTGTACAAGATGGAGTCGGGCGGCGTCAACGGGACGACCGTGGACGACAGGAGCTTCAGGGTGTTGCCGTATCGGAAGGTCACCCGCCGCAAGGGGTCGCTCCCCACCTGCTCCCACAACCGGTTGCCGTTCGCGTCGTAAAGGAATGTGGTCACGATTCCGGTCGGTGTGATCACCGAGTCCACGAAATCCCAGCGCGCGTCCCAGTGGTAGCGGGTGATCGCGTCTTGCCCCGTGTTCAGTGGATTGACTGCCGTGCTCCGGAGGATGTTGCCCCGCGCGTCGTACCCTGCGCGGGTCGTGAAGCCGTCCGCCGCCACCAGTTCGGTGACGGCCGCGGACCACTGTCCATCCTCTCGCTTCAGCAGCGTCTGGTGGCCGAGCACATTCACGATGCGTCGTGGCGCGCCGTAGCGGTCCACCCAGAATCTTGTTTCCTGCGCAATGAAGTTCGCGCCGGTGGCGAAGTGGCGGGCGCCGAAGATGCTCGTGAACGCGTTCGCCGTATCCGTGGCCGTCTTGGGAACCGCGGTGGCGAGGCCGACCGAGTCAACCGCCCGGAAGCCAACTCGGATCGAGTCGGGTTGGAGACTGATGTGCGCGCGCGACAGCTTCCTGGCGGCATCGTAGCTGTAGCTCGTCACGGTCGCGCGGCGGTCCTTTCGCGTCGCGATGCGACGGCTGGATGAACTCTCGTAGGTGAAACGGACGACGTGGGTGTCGGGGTCCCGGATTGAGTCGGTGCGTTGCGAGTTGACCCAGACCGTCGTCACCCGTCCGCCGGGGGCCGTCACGCTCGACAGCTGGCTGTTCCCGTTGTATCCGAGGTTGTACACTTGGCCGCCCCCTTGGGACGGCAGTGTGATGGACGTGAGCCGGCCGCTGGTGTAGGTGAACGTCGTCCGGTGGCCCAGTCGATTGATCGTCGTGTCGTGCTGGCCCGCGGAGTTGAAGGTCACCGTGTCGCCGCCCGGCACGCGGCGGCGGTATGTCGTGCCGATGCGCGTGAGGGTGTCCGGACGGTCCAGGTTCGGCGCGACCCAGATGTTCGGACCGGCAGGTGAGTACACGCGGGCGCTCCCGTCCCCGCCCACCCACAACCTGCTGGAATCGCTCAGCGCGGACAACCGCTCGAGGCCCGCCAGCCACCACCCCGCGCCAAAGCTGCTTCTCCGACGCTTCACCACGATGACCTTGCCGGACACGGTCGTCGCGTTGCGGGATCCGGGGGCGGCGAGGTAGATGGTCGCAACTTCCAGTGTGTAGTCGATGACCCGCGTCGTGTCTCCCAGCGGCGTTGTGTCACTCAGCACCGCAGACCCTAGCGCGATGCGACGCGTGGTCCCCGGCGACCAATTGCTGCCAGCCCAGCGGCCCTGCGCCTTTTGCTGACCCCCAACGAACACAATCGCCTCGACGCTGTCGGGCAGACCGGCCCCGCTCGCGAGCGTCACGCTCGCCGCCACGATCGAGTAAGGGTCGGCGTGGGTGCTGTTGTACAGGAGTGTCGGCACCCGGGTCCTGCCGAGGGTGCGAATCGCAGGTAGCGCGTGGACGATCCTCAGGTCGCCGCACTCGTATGCCGCTGCCGGTCCCGCCGCGACCGCGAGGCAGAGGCTGCGTTCGACGCTCGTGCCCGGATTTACCTCCACCACAGAGACTACGGGGAACGGAGGCCCGACTGCCTTGACGGCCACCCCGGACGAGTCGCGCAGCGTGGAGGCAGCGGCGCTGACCGCCTTGACCATACCGATTCCGGTCGACCCGGCCGTCCCAACGGTGTAGTTGAGCGTCGCCACCTTGCTCTCGCCCGGCGTGAGCGAGACCGACGTCGGCGCGACCGAGCATCCGGTCACCCCGCCGGAGCAACCGGTGCTCAGATTGTAAGTTGCGGTCACGGCTTGCAGGTTCTTCACGAAAAAGCGCTGAGAACCAGACGTCCCGCTGAAGTGTTGGCGCTCGGAGAGCTCCGCTCGCACCGCCACGGCGCGAACGACTACCGGCACGTTGTACGTGCCGGAATCGCTCGCTCCCCCTCCGGTCACTGTCAGCTTCAGGATCCCGCTTCCCGCCGCTCCCACATTGAACGAGGCGGTGGCTGTCGTGACACCGCCGTTTCCTGCCAGCACGACCGATGGCGGGTTCGTGCCGATGCAGGTCACGTTGACCATTCCGGCGCATGTGAGTGTCAGAGTGAGCTGCGTGGCTCCGGCATTCGTGATGGTGAACACCTCGACGTGGCCCGTCGTGTTCGGGGTCCGCGACGGCGCCGTTCCCCCATCGGGCGTCACGGCTACTGGGTTGAAGGTGGTGACGTTGAGCGTCCCGTTGTCGTTGACTGCGAAGCTCCCCGTCGCGGTCAGCGTGATCAGGCCGCTGGGCGCCGTGCCGACGCTGTAGGTCACGGTCACGCTCGTCTGCGTGCCCGCCAACAGGAAGACGCTGATCGGGTTCGCGCTCGCAGCGGTGATCGTCCCGGTCTTGGTCACGTTGATCGAGTAGGTGTCGTCACAGGAGCCGACGTTACTCACAGTGAAGACGAACGTCCTGCCAGTACTATTCCAAGGCCACTGCGCCGCAGCGCCGTCGGGCGTCACCGATACCGCGTAGTCCGCGCCGCCGGCCAAGACCCCAACCGATCCCGGCTGGTTCGGCCCACTGCCCTCGTTCTCATTTTGCAGATTCAGGGGACACTCTTGCGCGTGGAGCGCGGGAACCGGAGCGACGACCAGCAACGCGACGGCGGCGGCAAGGAGGGCGGCACGCATCGAGAGCCTCGGCGAGAGGAGAGGTCACCCGTCCGCAGGCAGGCGGCGTGCCGCTGTGTTCGGATTGCTGTGCTGTTCAGCAGCGCATCCTAAGAGCTTGTGGCGCGGCGCATTTCGGTTGGTCGGTTGCGATTGGGCTTCGCTCCGGAAAGGCGTTCCTGCACAAACGAACGGCCGCCGCTTGTGCATCGGCTACGCGTTTTCTGCACAACAATTCCCGCTCCTTTGTGCACCTCACACCGCCGCTGGGCGCCACGCGTCGGCCGCCTGCACCGTAAGTCCTTACGATTAGCTGACAGCATCACCTGTCTACGACACGGCTGAACTGGCACGCCGCCTGCCTCGGGGTCGTCGACGTGAGCACTCCCCTCGTTCCGCGGCTTCCCATCCCAGAGGCGTTCGACGCCGACTACCTCGAGTACAACGGCATCCTGCCGCTGGAAATCGTGGACCAGCGGTTGCGGGTGGCCGTTGTGGGCGAGCCCGCCGTCGAAGTGCTCGACGACCTGGAGCGCTCGTTCGACGCGCCGCTCGAGCTCGTCGTCGTCACGAAGGAAGAGCTGCGCGACGCGATCCGCCGCACCTACGCCGCGGCGGAGTCGGTCGTCGAGCTGGTGCGCGATCTGGATGGCGTGCTCGGCCCAGGGGGCGACGGCGTGGAAGCCGGGCTGGTGGACGCCCGCGACCTCGCCAACCAGCCGCCGGTGATTCGCTTCGTAAACCTGTTGATCCGCGAGGCGCACGATGCCCGCGCCTCCGACGTCCACCTCGAGTCCACTCGAGAGGGATTGCGTGCGCGCTTCCGCGTCGACGGCGTGTTGGCTGAGGTGCCCAGCCCTCCCAAAGCGCTGCAGGCGGCCGTGGTGTCGCGCGTGAAGCTGCTGGCCGACCTGGACATCGCCGAACGTCGTGCGCCGCAGGACGGGCGCATCCGGGTGCGGCTCGAGGAGCGCGAGCTCGATCTCCGGGTCTCGACGGTGCCGACGCTGTATGGCGAATCGGTGGTGCTGCGGCTGCTCGACCGCGGCGGCCGGCCGGTCGGCCTCGAAGAGCTGGGCATGGCCCCCGAGACGCTGGCGCGCTACCAGGCGCTGGCGCAACGGCCGCACGGGATCCTCCTGGCGACCGGCCCCACCGGCTCCGGCAAGACGACCACGCTCTATGCCGCACTCGGCCTGCGGCGTCGCGACGCAGAAAAAATCCTCACGGTCGAGGACCCGGTGGAATACCACCTCGACGGGGTCACCCAGGTGCCCGTGAACGTCAAAGCCGGGATGAGCTTCGCCGCGGCGCTGCGCAGCCTGCTACGCCAGGACCCGGACGTGTTGATGGTGGGGGAGATGCGCGACCCCGAGACGGCGGCGATCGCCGTGCAGGCGGCGATGACGGGACACCTCGTCTTCTCCTCGCTCCATACCAACGACGCCGCCAGCGCGGTGACGCGCCTCGTCGATCTCAAGGTGGAGCCGTACATGATCGCGGCGTCGCTCGAGGGGATCCTCGCCCAGCGCCTGGTGCGCCGCATCTGCCCCGACTGCCGCACCCGCTACCACCCCGACCCGCAGGCCGTCGCGCTGCTCGCCGAGCAACCGGTGGGAAAGTTGACTCTCGAGCGTGGCAAGGGCTGCTCCACCTGTCGTGACACGGGGTACCGGGGCCGCACCGGATTGTTCGAGCTGCTCCACGTGACCGACGAGATCAAACACGCCATCGCTGGCCACCCATCGCACGCCGAGCTGCGCGAGCTGGCGCGGGCCGCAGGCATGAAGTCCCTGCGGCAGGACGGGTGGGCGAAGGTCCAGGCGGGGATCACGACGGTGGAGGAGGTGTTGCGTGTCACGGAGCACTAGCCATTCTGGCTTCACCCTCATCGAGCTCCTCGTCGTCATCGCCGTCATCGCCGTGCTCGCGGGGCTCGTCGGCCCCATGGTGTTCCGCAATGTGGGCGACGCGAAGATCACGGCCGCCCGGGCGCAGCTTGAGCTGTTCGGGCTCGCGCTCGATCAGTACCGTCTCGACAACGACTACTACCCGTCGACCGCGCAGGGCCTCGAATCGCTGAGGGCGCTGCCGGCGGGCGAGCCGGGCGCCCGCAACTGGCGTGGGCCTTACCTCAGGAAGCCGGTGCCGCTCGATCCCTGGTCACGGCCTTACGTCTACAAGAGCCCGGGCGACGAGAACCACAACAGCTACGACCTCCTCACCTACGGGCGCGACGGCAGGCCCGGCGGCGACGGAGAAGACGGGGACATGGGGACATGAGCGCATTCCGGTACGAGGCCGCCCGGCCGGACGGGGCCATGGTGCGCGGCGTGCTCGAGGCCGGCTCGGGAGGCGAGGCCGCGGCGCTGCTCTCGACGCGCGGGCTGTTCCCGGTCGCGGTCGAGCCGGTGCCCGCACCAGGTTGGACCCGCTGGCGTCCATCGGCGCGCGCCCAAGCGACCGTGTTTCACAGCCTCGCCTCTCTTGTTGGGGCGGGCGTCCCGCTCGAGAAAGCCCTGCGCGTCACCGAGCGGATCGCGCCGGGGAGGCTGCGTGACGCACTGGAGCGAGTTGCGAAGCAAGTGCGCGAGGGTGCGTCGCTCGGCGCCGCATTGGGGGCCGAAGACGGCGTGTTCTCGGGGGTGACCGTCGGCCTCGTCCGCACCGGGGACCGGGGGATCGGGCTCGCGCCGGCGCTGGACCACGCCGCCGCCCAGCTCGAGCGCGAGGCGGAGACGGTGGCCCGGCTGCGCAGCGCGCTGGCCTATCCGCTGTTGCTCGCAGCCGTGGGCACCCTGTCCGTGGCCGTGATCGTGGTGTTCGTCGTGCCGCGGTTCGTGTCGCTCTTCGAGGGAGTGGGCCAGGCGCTGCCGTTTGCCACGCGACTGCTCATCGGGGCATCGGCCGCCGCGCACCGGTACGGCCTGGTGTTCGGCGCGTTCGTGGCGATGGGCATCGTGGTAGGAACGCGCGTGTTGCGGGAACAGCGGGTCGCCTGGCATACGTGGCTGCTCGGCCTCCCGTTCGTGGGCCCGATCCGTCATGCGCTCGCCACCGCCCGGGCCGCTCGCACGCTGGGGGCGCTGCTTGAGACCGGTACGCCAGCACTCACGGCGCTCGCCATTACCCGCGATGCGGCAGGAGATGCAGCGGTCGACGATCGGCTCGCCCGCACGCGCGACCAGGTCGCCGAGGGCGCGCCGCTGTCGGCCGCGCTGGCCTCGACCGGGGCGCTCACCGAAACGGTGTTGCAGCTCGTCGCGATCGGCGAAGGCTCAGGGCGCCTGCCGGCGTTGCTTGTAAAAGGAGCGGAGCTTGAGGAGGGCGAGGCGGAGCGGCGGCTCAGGATGCTGGTGACGTTCGTCGAGCCGGCGCTGATTCTCATGTTCGCGGGGCTCGTGGCGTTCGTGGCGGCGGCGTTGTTGCAAGCCGTCTATTCGCTGCGGCCGGGGGGAGTGTGATGGGTGACGCGTGCGCTGTGCGCGGTGCGCGGTTTTCTCCTCGCGCGTTCACCCTCGTCGAGGTGGTTGTGGCTCTCGCTTTGTTGGGGCTGTTGTTCGGCGTGAGCGGGCTGGCCCTGGCGAGCCTGCGGGAGACCCCATCGGCCGCGATCGGTCGCCAACTCGCGGATGCGCGCGCCGAGGCAATTCGGACGGGGCGGCCGGCCGGCGTAACCGTGACCATCCCCGACACCGCGAAATACAACGCACCACGCACTACGCACTTGTTGTTCCTTCCCGACGGTCGAGCCGTCGGCGCCGGGATTGATCCACTCACCGGGGCTGCGCTGGAGAACCCGTGAGCGCGGCGCCGCGCTGCTCGAGGTGCTCGCCGCCGTGGTGATCCTCGGCGTCGCCGGCATCGGGTTCGTCGAGCTGGTGGGCGCCGGGACCCGGGCGGTGGCTGCGGCGCGCCTGCGCGAGCGGGAACTGGCGGATGTGGAGCGGTTGCTCGCTGCCTACACGCTGCTCGCGCGCGGCGATCTCGACCGCCGGCTGGGCCGGCGGGCGGTCGGCCCCTACATCATGGAGGTCCAGCGCCTGGAGCGCACGCTGTACCGGATCGCGCTCGCCCGCAAGCAGGCCGCGGATATCGAGGACCTCGTAACGGTCGTCTTTCGCCCGGAGTCGACCGGTGCGCCGTGATCCGGGATTCACCCTGATCGAGGTCATGGTCGCGCTCAG
>JBOHSO010000015.1:0-3644 GCA_050921685.1 Gemmatimonadales bacterium | reverse complement strand
GGGCTTGCCGTGCTCGTGTTCTTCGCGACCGTCGCGCTCGCCGCCCCGCTGCTCGCCCCATACCGGCCATCGCTGCAGCTCGACATCGTCGACCTTCAGAACCGCCCGCCGACCTGGCTCCACCCGCTCGGCACCGACCTCTACAGTCGCGACCTGTGGAGCCGCATCGTCTACGGAGCACGCGTCTCCCTGAGCATCGGGACGCTCGGCATGTTGCTCGCCGTCGGCGTCGGCGCACTGGTCGGCGCGATCGCCGGGTATTTTCGTAGCTGGGTGGACGCGGTCCTGATGCGTCTCGTGGACGTCGGGCTGGCGGTGCCGCGCATTTTCATCGTGCTCATGGCCATCGCGCTGTGGCAGCGGCTGGGAGTGGCGTCGCTCGTGCTGCTGCTTGGCCTGACCGGCTGGTTCCCCACCAGCCGATTGGTGCGCGCGGAGGTCCTGAGCGTTCGCGAGCGGCCCTACACCGACGCGGCGCGCGTGCTCGGCGCCGGTCCCTGGCGCGTCATCGCCCGGCACCTCCTGCCGAACGCCGCGGCGCCGCTCATCGTCTCCGCCGCGCTGAGCATCGGGAACATGATGCTGCTCGAGGCGGCACTCTCTTTCCTGGGCGCCGGCGTGCATCCGCCGGATCCGAGCTGGGGGAACATGATCGCCGACGGACGTGACCAGCTCGCCACGGCACCCTGGACCACCCTGTTCCCCGGCCTCGCCATTGCCCTCGTCGTGATGGCGCTTAACGCCGTGGCCGACGCCCTGCGCGACGCGCTCGATCCCCGGACGGCCGCGGTGAGCTGACGCGCTCGCATGCCCTAGTTCCTTCCCGCTCAACGCGTTCCACGTCTTGCGGTCGGCGCCGGCGGTCGCACCGCCGGTCCCACGCCACACCAGGTGTTGCACGCATCCCGCAAGCGGGCGTGCCGCCACTGAGCGGGTCGTATGGCGCCGCGCGGGGTTCACAAAGCCTTCGTGCCGGGGATCACAAAGGCTCGTCTCACGGATGGCATCGAGGTTGCCAAGCCCTCCTGTGCGCCCCGTGCGCCATCGCACGAACGAGAACGGCGGCGTTCCGCCGTGTTACGACATGGAGCCCTGCACATGAAGTCCTCGCGTTTCCTAACATCCGTACTGGTCGCCGGCCTGCTCAGCATGGCGGTTTGGAGCTGCCGAATCGACAATGCTCCGACCGGTCTGGTGGCGTCGTCAGCCGCTGCGACGCCCGAGGCCTCCGCGAACCTCGTCGGCGATTTGCTGCGGGGCGTGGGTCTGTTGCGGTGCACACCGCTGCCCTACGCGTCCGCATCGCGGTTGATCGGCCCCACAGGGGGTGAGCTGCGGATCGGCCCGCACGTGCTGCAGATCCCGGCGGGTGTCCTCTCCCAACCGGTGCTCATCCGAGGCGACGCGCCCTCGGATACGGTCAACTCGGTGCGGCTGTACCCGGAGGGGTTGCGGTTCAGCCGGTCTGCCTCGCTGACCATGAGCTACCGGAACTGCAACCTGATGGGACGGCTGGCGCCGAAGCGGATCGCCTATACGACCGAGCGGCTGCAGATCCTGTCGTTCCTGCTCTCGCTGGACAACTTGCTGCTTCAGCAGGTGACGGGACGGCTCGACCACTTCTCGCGGTACGCCGTCGCCTGGTGAGCCCCGAGCGGAATCCATCGGACGGGGCGCTCCGCGCCGCCGAGCTGCTGCACGACGCTCGGCAGCACGAGCGCGCGGGGCGCGTGCCGGCCGCGATGGATTGTTACATCGCGGCGATCGCGGAGGCGGCGTGGAGCGGCGCGTGGGCGGCCCAGGCGGCCGCCCTGCGCCGCCTCGGCGTGCTGCACCACCATCGCAACGAGCCGGCCGCCGCCCGCGAGACGTGTCGCACGAGCTATGACGTGGCGCTGCGGGCCGGCGACTCCGTGCTCGCGGCCGAAGCCCTGAACGCGCTGGGCGGATTCGAGCTGGAGTGCGGGAACCTCGCAACCGCCCGCGACACCTACGGCCAGGCGCTGGCGTTGGGCGGGGAAAACGACGAGCTGCGCGCCCGCATCGAGCAGAACCTCGGCATCCTCGCGAACGTGCATGGTGACCTCACGGGAGCGCTGGAGCACTACCGCCAGTCGCTCGAGGCATATCAGGGGTCGGGCAACGAGCACGGATGTGCCATCGCCTTTCACAACCTTGGGATGGTCAGTGCGGATCGCGGCGACCTGGTGGAGGCAGATGGGTTCTTCCGCCAGAGCCTGACGATCGCACGGGCGCAGGGGGACGTGCACCTCGAGGGTCTGTGCCTCCTGAATCACGCGGAGGTGTTGATCGTCCAGCAGCAGTACGTGGACGCCCAGCGTAATGCGGATGGCGCACTCGGGATCTTCGACCGCATCGGCGCGCAGCTCGACAAGGCGGATGCCTACCGCGTCATCGGCACTGTGTACCGGGAAACCGGCCGGCTGGCGCTGGCCGAGGCGCGCCTGCGTGCGGCCATCGACCTCGCGCTGCAAACCGGCTCGGTGCTGAGCGAGGCCGAGGCGTCGCGCGAGCTGGCGCTGCTCTACCAGGCCATGGGCCGCAATCGCGATGCGCTGGGGCTCCTGAATACCGCGCACCGCCTGTTCCAGCGCCTCGACGCCCGGGTCGACCTGGTCGATGTCAGCGGTCGGGTCGCGCGGCTCGAGGACACCTATCTCGCGCTGGTCCGCGACTGGGGGCAGTCGATCGAATCCTCGGACAGCTACACGTTCGGTCACTCCGAGCGGGTGGCGGGCTACGCGGTGGAGCTCGCCCGTGCCCTGGGCCTCGACGACCATCAGCTCGCGGCGGTCCGCGTCGGCGCCTACCTGCACGACGTCGGGAAGATTCAGGTCCCGCACGAAATCCTGACGAAGCCGGGACGGCTCACCCCCGACGAATTCGACGTGATCCGGATGCACCCGGTGTGGGGCGTCGAACTGCTGAACGACGTCGAGTTCCCCTGGGACATCAAGCCGATCATCCGCTGGCACCACGAGAAGTACGACGGGTCGGGCTACCCCGATCGCCTGCGCGGCGACCAGATCCCCCTCGGCGCGCAGATCATCGGCATCGTGGACGTGTACGACGCCCTCACCACGACGCGCAGCTATCGGCCGGCGATGAGCCACGAGCAGGCGCTCGTCGAGATGGAGCAGTGCCGCCGGTGGTGGCAGCCGGACGTGTACGCGACGTTCGTCGCTTCGGTCGGCGCGGTCGCGGCCCGCACCCCGGCGCCGGCCAGTCGCGCCGTGGCCGCCTAGCCTCTCCGCTCACTCTCCGGCACGGCGCCTGGGGACTGCGCGTCCCGGGTGACCGTGATCGGCGCTCGACGACGCCCGGGCTTCCGGTGCGGGTATGGAAACTCCACTACACGTCGCGCACCGGAAGTGGTGCGCCGCCGCATCACAGCCGCGGGGCCGCACGCCGGGCGGCGCTCGGGACGTTCGCCTCCAGGAGATTCCGGTGTGGCACCGCGATTGCCAGTATCCGGGAGTACGATACGGGGCAACCAGGGACCGTGAGACGCACGGAGCGTTTCGGCCCCGAGTAGAGCCAGGCGAGGTAGGTGGTCGCGTGATGGGCCAAGCGCATCGGAGTCCGCCGGACGGCGAGCTCGGCGCTGCCGAACTCCTCCACGA
>JBOHSO010000014.1:0-5613 GCA_050921685.1 Gemmatimonadales bacterium | reverse complement strand
ACGAACTTCGCCGCCGTGCAGCGCGTGCCGGCGATCTTCGTGGTGCAGAACAACCAGGTCGCGCTGGGCACGCGGCTCGAGCAGCACCATCTGCCGGGAACCTTCGCGGACTGGGCGGCATCCTACGGCGTGTGGGGGGCGGTGTGCGACGGGAACAATGTGCTCGACGCCTGGGCGGCGACGCGGCTGGCCGCCGATCGCTGCCGCGCGGGCCAGGGGCCGGCGATGCTGGTGGCCGAGACGTTTCGGATGGGCGGTCACGCGACGCACGACGAGCGTGAGGCACGGGAGACATTCGCGGCGGAGTTGTTCGCCGAGTGGGGAAAACGCGACCCGATTGGGCTGTACGAGGAGTACTTGAAGGAAGAGGGTTGGAGCGAGCAGCACCTGGCCGACGTCGAGACCGAAGTGACGGCGGCCGTGGAAGATGCCGAGCGAGCGGCCGTCGAGAGCCGGGAGCACATGCCCGAGGCGGAGTCCGCACTCGACGGGGTGTATGCCGTCGATCGACGGGCCCGCTGAAGCATTCCGCCGCGGGACCCAGGAGTGTCATCGGGTGTACCGAAACTCCATGAAACACTTGCTTCCTTTGCTCGCGCTGGCGGCGCTCGCCTGTGGCGGCAACGACTCCGTCGCCGGGCAGTCGCCGCCCACCGGCATGGTGCCGCAGGAGATTCTCGGCCACACCCTCTACCTGCGCTCGGGGTTCAAGATCGGCGTCTTCGCCGACCAGCTCGGCGGGGTCCGCTACCTCGCCCTCGGGCCCGAGGGCGCCGTGTACGCTTCGCGGTCAGGCGCCGGCAGGATCGTGAAGCTGGTGGACGCCAACGGCGACGGCGTGGCCGAATCGGTGACCGACGCGGCGACCGGGCTCAGCGCGCCGTTCGGCATCGCCTTCCGCGGCGACACCATGTACGTGGGGCAACCCGGCAGTATCATCCGGTTCGTGCCTGGGGTGGCTACTCCGCAGCCGGTCGTCTCCGGCATTCCCGGGGGCGGCCACAGCACACGCACCGTGGTGTTCGGTCCCGACGGCCAGATGTACGTCGCCGTCGGCTCGAGCTGCAACGTCTGCGACGAGGGTAACCCACGGCGCGCCGCGGTGACGCGCTTCAATCCGGACGGAACCGGCGAGCACCGCTTCGCCACCGGGCTGCGGAACTCCGTGGGGCTCGCGTTCCACCCCACCACCGGGGAGCTCTGGGCCACCAATAACGACCGCGACAACCTGGGCGACGAGGTGCCGCCCGAGCACTTGAACATCCTGAAGGACGGGAAGTGGTACGGCTGGCCGCAGTGCTGGATGCCGGGGCAGCGGAATCCCGAGTATCCGACCGCCGATTGCTCCACCGTCGAGCCTCCCGCCATCACCTTTCAGGCGCATTCGGCGCCGCTCGGCATGGCGTTCTACACGGGCACCACGTTCCCCGGGTACCAGGGCGACGCGTTCATGGCCTACCACGGCTCCTGGAACCGGAGCGTCCCCACCGGCGCGAAAGTCGTGCACGTGGAGGTGCAGAACGGCAAGCCGGTCGCGATCGAGGACTTCGTGGTGGGCTGGCAGCTGGGCGACGGCTCGCGCTGGGGGCGGCCGGTGGCGGTGCTGCCGCTGCCCGACGGGTCGCTCTTGATCTCCGACGATTCCGGCGGGCGGATCTGGAGGGTGACGTATGGCAACTAGGACGATGTGGCAGGTGGGCGGATCGGCGGTGGCTGCGGTGGTGGGGCTGACCATCGGCATCGGGCGCGGTGCTCGATCCGCCCATCCGGCGATCCGCCCATCCGCCGATATCCACAGCGAGTACGTCAGGTACGCCTCCGGCCGCGACACCATTACCGCCTATCTCGCGTATCCCGAGCGCTCCGATCCCGCGCCGGCCGTGATCGTGATCCACGACATCTACGGAATGTCCGACCGGTTGCGGCCCGCCGTCGAGCGGCTGGCGCAAGCAGGCTTCGTGGCGATCGGTCCGGATCTGCTGTCGCGCCGCGGCGGCACGCCCTCGAGCCCCGACAGCACGCGGCGGCTCGTGATGGCGCTGAACCCGGATACCCTCACGCGCGATCTCGACGCCACGACCGCCTATCTGCGCACGCTCAAAGCCGCGCGCGCCGACCGGGTCGGCGTGATCGGATTCTGTTGGGGCGGCTCGCAGAGCTTTCGGTACGCCACGAACGCTCCCACACTGCGGGCGTTCGTGGTGTGTTACGGATCGGGGCCGGACCCCGCCGCGCTCGCGCGGATCAAAGCGAAGGGGCTCGGCGTCTATGCCGAGAACGACGCGCGCATCAACGCGGGGCTGCATGATCTGCGAACGGCGCTCGAGCGCGCGCGGGTGGACTATCAGTACCACATCTATCCCGGCGTAGGGCACGCGTTCCTGCAGACACGGGAGAAGCCGGACGTGGCCGACACTGCCTGGATGGCGATCGCGCGGTTCTTCGATACGGAGTTGCGCCGCTAGGGGGAGTGCGGCTTCAGGGCTCCCGCGACGTATTGCCGCGCGCGCTCCAGCGCCGCATCCCGTCCCGCCAGCAAGTCCGCCACCCGCTCCTCGACCGGGATCTCAGGCGCGACGCCCAGGCCCTGGATCTCCGTCCCATCGGGGAACGCGTCCCGCGTGACCGTGAGCCGCAGCCGCCAATCTCTGTAGACCGGGAATTGTCCGACCTGCCCCGGGCTCCCGGCCGACACGTCCCCCAGGATCGGGCCGCGCCCCGAATTGCGGAACGCGATCAGCACGGCCTCGGCGGCGCCGCCCGTGCGCGACGACGCGAGTACGGCCAGCGGCCCGGCGAAGGCGGGCAGGTCGCGGCGCGGCGGAATCGAATCGGGTGGAGCGGAGAGCCACGCCCCAGTTGAGTCCGGCATGTCCTGTCCGCGGTAAGCCGGCCGGTACTGGGGCGTGCGCCAGCGCGAAGTGACGAGCGGCCGGGCAACGAGCCGGCCGAGCATGGCGTAGCCGGTCTCGCGCCCTCCGTCAGCGCCGTCGTTGTCCCGTAAGTCGAGAATGAGGCCGCGGACTCCGGTGAAATCGGCGAAGGCCCGGTCCAGCGCGCGCGCGACGTCGCGGTCGCCGAACGACGTCACCCGCACCCAGATGATGCGGTCGGGCAGGGTGTCGACGTGCAGCGCCGGCGCGGTCAGGGGCCAGCGGTCCGTGAGCGAAACGCTCCGGGTGACGCTTGCGCCCCGCTGCTCCCCGCCGGGGAGGCGGAGCTGGAGGTGGACGGCGGTCCCTTTGTCCCCCTCGAGCATCCGCGCCACGGCGCGATCCCAGCGCGACGCAACGGTGGCCGCCGCGACCTCGGGGAGCACCGAATCGCGAATCCACTGGTCGACGGGGACGCCCTGAACGGCGACGATCTCGGCGTTGCGCTGGGGCCGCGCCACCCGCATCTCGTCGTTCTCGACGTAGTCCACCAGGAACGGCCGCCGCTCGACGCTGCGCAGCACCATCGGCGGCCGCGCCACCCTCGCGCCGAGCGCGGCCGGTGGCTCGATCGCCGCCTGCCCGTCACTCAGCAGCGCCACGAAGCGCCGCAGCCGGCGGTAGTAGGCGAGATCGCTGTGGCGTTGGGGTGTGCGCACCGACTCCCGCGCCATCGCCGCCGCGAGGAGATCGGCGAACGCCGAATCCCACTTGGAACGGACACCCTCCCACGCGGGCGCGTTGTAGCGCGCCTCCGCCCAGATTCCCGCCGCCAGACGGGCCCGTTCGATTGGCCCGAGCTGCTGTGCCGCCAGTGGCGCCGCGATGAGGGTCGCGACGAGGATCCCGTAGGATGGGGACGGCATGGGCCTAATCTACCGGTACCGAAGCCGCGATTGCGTTCCACGCGGCGCCGACACAGACGCCGACCCCGGCACTCTTCGTCCCCCATTCCCGGGTCAGGATGCGTTCCAGCAGGACCCGGATCACGCTGAGCCACGCGGCCGCCAGCACGTCTGCCCCGCCCGGGCGCACCGAGCCGTCCGCCTTGCCCTGCGCCACGACGCCCTCAAGGGCGCCGCGGAACTCCCGGGCCAGCTCGCGCGATTTCTCGTCGAGCAGTGCGACATGATCCTGGAAGAAGAACAGTCGCACCACCGCCGGCTCGCGGACGGCGCCCTCGGCCAACAGCTCCGCCAGCCGAACCAGCTTGTCCCTCGGCCCGAGCGACGCGGCGTCCGCCTCGCGCACCAGTTTCGTGCCCCACCGCGCGGCGCCACGGTACAGCTCGTTCAAGAGCTGCTGTTTGCTCGCGAAGTGACGGTAGATCGTGCCTTCGGCGATCCCAGCCTTGCGGGCCAGCTGCGGTGTGGTGGTGGGGTGGTAGCCCTGAGCCGTGAACAGCTCCAGGGCGGCGCGGACGAGGCGCGCTCGGGTGAGATCGGCCTGCTTCACTGCGGGCGAATCTAATGAAGGGCCTGCGCTTCCGCGCGCTTCCCGGGCCTCCACCTCCCCGCTAGCTTTCGGCCGCTTCGTACCGCCACGCTCACGTCCGTTGGGAGATCTCCACCGCATGCGTATGCTGGTGCTCGGCGCGGGCCTGCAAGGGTCCGCCTGTGCGTACGACCTGCTGCAGCAGGACGCCGTCGACGCGGTGACGCTTGCGGACATTCAGCCCGATCGAGCCGCCGCGTTCGTCCAGCCGCACGTGGGGAAGCGACTCTCCCTGCTCACCCTCGACGTCCAGAACCTGGAAGCGATGCGCCGCGTGATGGAGGGTCATGTCGCCGTCGCGAACGCGCTGCCCTACTACTTCAACATCCCGGTCACCCGGGCCGCGGTGGAGGTCGGCGTGCACTACGCCGACCTCGGTGGCAACACCGAGATCGTCTTCACCCAGAAACAGCTGGACGCCGAGGCGCAGCGGCGGACCGTGTCGGTGATCCCGGACTGCGGCCTCGCGCCCGGGATGGTGAACATCCTCGCTGCCGAGGGGATCCGGCGGGTGGGTGAGGCGGAATCGGTGAGGATCTACGTCGGTGGACTGCCGCAGCGCCCCGAGGCGCCGCTCAACTACCAGATCGTATACTCGCTCGAGGGCGCGCTCGACTACTACACGACTCCCTCCTGGGTGCTGCGCGACGGCAAGCCGGCGCGGGTGGATGCGCTGTCCGAGCTCGAGGCACTCACGTTCCCGCCACCCGTGGGACCGCTCGAGGCGTTCCACACGGGCGGAGGCATCTCGACGCTGCCGTGGGCCTACGAGGGCCGGGTGCGCACGATGGAGTACAAGACGTTGCGCTACCCCGGACACGTCGCGATCATGCGGCCGATTCGGGAGTTGGGGCTGCTCGATGTCACGCCGATCCAGGTGAAGGGGACGGAGATCGTGCCGCGCGACGCATTCATCGCCGCCGTTTCCCCCAAGCTCACCAAGCCCCATGGGCGCGACCTCGTCGCGCTGCGAGTGGACGTGAGCGGAGGGAACGGCAAGCGCGCCTCGTGGGAGCTGCTCGACTATTACGACGAGGCGCGGGGCATCAGCGCGATGATGCGGACCACCGGCTACTCGCTCTCGATCACCGCGCTGATGCAGGGCGACGGCCGTATCACGACGCGGGGCGTCCAGACCCCCGATGAAGCGGTGCCGTTTGCGGCGTATCTCGACGAGCTGCGAAAG
>JBOHSO010000013.1:0-2869 GCA_050921685.1 Gemmatimonadales bacterium | reverse complement strand
TCCCGGTATCGTTCCGGACCGATCCCGCAGGATTCCATCCGTTCGTGCGCGATCCGCGGACGCTGGCGCGCGCCTGGGCGCTGCCGGGCACACCCGGTTTGGAGCACCGCATCGGCGGCCTCGAGCGGGATTACGACACGGGGCACATCTCATACGATTCCGAGAACCACGAGAAGATGACGAAGACCCGAGCGGCCAAGATCGCCGGCATCGCACGCGACATCCCGCCGCAGTCGGTCACCCTGGGCGAGGATCGCGGCGCGTTGGCGGTGGTGGGATGGGGCTCGACCTACGGCGCCATCCATCAGGCGGTGAAGCAGGTCCGCGCCGAGGGCCGCGCTGCGTCGCACATCCACATACGGTACCTGGCGCCGTTCCCGCGCCAGCTGGGCGAGCTGCTGCGGCGCTTCGATCGCGTACTCGTGCCGGAGCTGAACAACGGGCAACTCGTGCAGTTGCTGCGCGCGGCCTTCCTCGTCCCCGCCGAGGGGTTGAACCAGATGACCGGAAAGCCGTTCAAGGTGTCGACCGTGGCGGCCGCGATCCGAGAGCGGCTGCCCCGTCAGGAAAGTCGTCGATGACCGCCACGCTGTCGCCCCCCGGGACCGGGCTGCTGTCCGCCAGGGACTACGCGTCCGACCAGGAAGTCCGCTGGTGCCCGGGGTGCGGGGATTATGCGATTCTCAAGGCCGTACAAAGGACGCTCGCGGATCTTGGCGCCAGGCGGGAGAACACCGTCTTCGTCTCCGGCATCGGATGCTCGTCGCGGTTTCCCTATTACATCGCGACCTATGGGTTTCACACGATTCACGGTCGCGCCCCCGCCATCGCGACCGGGGTGAAACTCGCCAACCCGGAACTGGACGTCTGGCTCGTGACGGGCGATGGTGACGGACTGTCGATCGGCGGGAACCACCTGCTGCACGTCCTGCGTCGCAACGTCGACATGCAAATTCTGCTGTTCAACAACGAGATCTACGGGCTCACCAAGGGCCAGTACTCGCCGACGTCACGGCCCGGCACGAAATCGCCATCCACGCCCGGCGGCTCGCTCGACCACCCCGTTGCGCCGTCCGCCTTCGCGCTGGGCGCGGGAGCGCGCTTTGTGGCCCGGTCGATCGACACGTTGCAGCCCCATCTGGTCGACGTGCTGAAGCGGGCGTCCACTCACCGCGGGGCCTCGTTCGTCGAGATATTCCAGAACTGTGTCGTGTACAACGACGGCGTGTTCGATGAGTTCACCGACAAGACGGTGGCGTCCGACCAGCAGCTGCACGTCCGGCACGGCCAGCCGCTGCGCTTCGGGCCGGGCAAGTCCAAAGGCCTGCGAGTGGTCCCCGGCAAGCTCGAGCTCGAGGTGGTGCCGGTCGGCGAGGGCGGGGTCGCCGAGCGCGAACTGTTGGCGCACGATGAGACCAACCGCGCCCTCGCGAGCCTGCTGGTCGCGCTGCAGCCGCCGGCGTTTCCGATGGCGTTGGGGGTGATCTATTGCGACCCGGCGCCGTCGTACGAACGGGACGTGCACCTCCAGCTCGCCGCTGCGGGGGGAGCGGGGGACTTGAGCGAGCTGCTCGCCAAAGGGCGAACCTGGAGGGTCTAGCGGGGGCATCTTCTGCGCGTCGGGTCGGGGCCGGGTCCAATGATCCGGCCCCTCGTGTTTGGGCGCCGCCCGCACCTGCACCGGAACAGCGGCGATGCTCCGGGTGTGGCCGAGCGGTATATTGTGAATATGGACGTGTTCACTCGATGACGGCCGCTCCAGGCTGTCCCCGCTGTGGAACACCGCTCGCCCCGGGCGCGCGCTTCTGCGCGCACTGCGGGGCGGACGTGTCTCAGGTCGTAGGCGGCGTCGCGACCTCGACCACCCCAGGCCCTCCCGCAGCTCCCCCTCGAGACACCGTGCAAGAGCTGTTGCGCGAGGCGACCTTGGGCGAGTACGAGATCCTCGCCGAGCTGGGACGCGGGGGGATGGCAACGGTATACCTGGCCCACGAGATTGCGCTCGACCGCAAGGTGGCGATCAAGGTGATTACCCCAGCCCTCCTCGTGGGCGAGGGGATGGTGCAACGGTTCAAGCGGGAAGCGCGCACCGCGGCCTCCCTCAGCCATCCGCATATCATTCCGATCTACGCGGTGAAGGAAACGGATCGGATTCTCTACTTCGTCATGAAGTTCGTCGAGGGCCGGACGCTCGATTCGATCATTCACGAGGTCGGCTCCATGCCCGTCCCAATGGTCCAGGCGATCCTCACTCAGGCCGGCGGGGCGCTGGCGCACGCGCATCGGCGCGGGATCGTGCACCGAGATGTGAAGCCCGCCAATATCATGCTGGACGACGGGGGCTGGGTGGTGGTCACCGATTTCGGCATCGCCAAGATCTCCGCGGCGCAGGCCCTCACGATGACCGGGGTGACGGTCGGCACGCCGGCGTACATGAGCCCCGAGCAATGCGCAGCAGGCCAGGTTACCGGAGCCTCGGATCAATATTCGTTGGGTGTGGTGCTGTACGAGATGTTGACTGGCAAGCCACCGTTCGCTGCCGAGTCGATCATGGCGCTGATGTATGCGCACTTCAACGAAACGGCGAGCCCCGTGCTGCACCACCGCCCCGACTGCCCGCCGGCGCTCGACGCGGCCGTCATGCGCATGCTCGAGAAAACACCGGCCAAGCGGTGGTCCACTATTGACGAGGCTATCGCTGCGGCGGGCGGGGCATCCCTGACCCAGGACGAGCTCACTCGGTTGCGCATGACCGAGTTGGCCAGGGCGGGCGGCAGCACGGAGGTGCTGCGACGCATCAGTACGCCGGCCAGCCCGATCCCGGTGGTGAAGAGCAGCACGGTGCACGGGGCGCGTACCGTCCCACCGG
>JBOHSO010000012.1:0-2391 GCA_050921685.1 Gemmatimonadales bacterium | reverse complement strand
TCCGACATGTCCACCTGGGACGCCGTGGACAGAATCCGGCTGGACTGATCAACTCCGAAACGGGAGGGACCCGAGAGCCGATGACCGCCGAGCCCCTGATTCGCCTCGAGGAGGTGAGCAAGGTCTTCTACACCGACGAGGTGGAGACCCACGCCCTCGCGGAGGTACATCTGGAGATTCGTCAGGGCGAGTACGTGGCCATCGCCGGCCCGTCGGGATGCGGCAAGACGACGCTGCTGTCGATTCTCGGCTTGCTCGACACCCCGAGCGAGGGAGCGTACCTGCTCGAGGACCGGCCCGTGGCCAACCTGACGCCAGCCGAGCGGGCGCGTATCCGGAACCGGCGGGTCGGGTTCATTTTCCAGGCGTTCAACCTGATCGGCGACCTGACCGTCGCCGAGAACGTCGAGCTGCCGCTCACCTACCGAGGGATGTCCGGCGCCGAGCGCAAACGTCGAGTGCAGGGCGCGCTCGAGAAGGTCGGCATGTCCCATCGGGCCAAGCACTATCCCGCCCAGCTCTCCGGCGGCCAGCAGCAGCGCGTCGCGGTGGCGCGGGCCGTGGGTGGAGACCCCGCGATCCTGCTGGCCGACGAGCCAACCGGAAACCTCGACTCGACCAACGGCGAAGCGGTGATGGAGCTGCTGCGTGAGCTGCATCGCGGAGGGGCCACGGTCTGCATGGTGACCCACGACCCGCGCTACGCGCGACACGCGGACCGCACCATCCAGCTGTTCGATGGCCGCGTGGTGGATGAGCAGGTGGGGACGGGGGCGGGGGCCTGATGGAGGCGTTGCTGCAGGACGTCCGGTACGCCATTCGCTCCCTCGCCAAGGCGCCTGGCTTCACCGTCGTCGTGATGGTGACTCTGGCGCTCGGCATCGGCGGGAACACCGCCGTCTTCAGCGTCCTGGACACGCTGCTGCTCCGTCCCCTGCCGTTCGCGGATGCGGGACGGATGGTGGTGGCCTGGGACTACAACACCGGCCAGGGCCAGGAATACGCCGAGCTGTCCCCGGGCCGCCTCGCGGCGCTGCGGGACCGGGTGCCTTCCCTCGCCGATGTCACCGCCTTCGATTTCGCCGGCTTCACGCTCACCGGCGTTCCCGATCCCGAGCGGCTGACCGCGCTCACCGTGGATCACCGGTTCTTCCCGCTGCTCGGCGCGACCCCGTCACTGGGTCGCACGGTGCTCCCGGAGGACGACCGCCCCGGCGCACCGGCCGTCGTCGTGCTGAGCGCCGGCTTCTGGCACCGCCGATTCGGCGGCGACCCCGCCGTCCTGGGCCGCACGCTCCTGCTCGATGGCGTACCCGCCACCGTCGTCGGCGTCATGCCGTCCGGCTTCCAGTTCGTCCAGCGCGTGGATCTCTGGGCGCCGCTCGCCCTCCCGGACAGCGTGTGGGCCGACCACCGGACGCACTGGTTGCGCATGGTCGGCAAGCTGCGACCGGGCGCCTCCCTCTCCGCGGCGCGCGCCGAGGTGGATGCCGTTAGTCACACCCTCGAGCGGGAGCTCCCTGAAGCCAACGCCGGGTGGCGCACGTCGCTGGTGCCCGTCAACGAGGGGCTGTTCCAGGGTCCCGTGAAGCCCGCGATGCTCGCCCTGCTCGGCGCCGTGGGCTTCGTGCTGCTCATCGCCTGCGCCGACGTCGCCAACCTGCTGCTCGCTCGGGCGACGACGCGGCGCCGGGAGATCGCCATCCGGACGGCGCTCGGCGCCGGCCGCGGCCGGGTACTGCGCCAGCTGCTCACCGAGAGCCTCCTGCTCGCGCTTGCGGGTGGGGCGCTGGGTCTGCTGCTCGCGACTTGGGGTCTCGCCGCCATCCGGGCGGCGCTGCCCGCCGTCGTGCTCGACTTCTCGCCACGGATCGCCGAGATGTGGCTGAGCGGAACCGTGCTCGTGTATACGCTCGCCGTTTCAGTCGTCACCGGTGTGCTGTTCGGCCTCGCCCCGGCGCTGCAGGCGGCGCGCCCGGATTCATCGGGTGCCCTCAAGGAAAGCGACGCCCGTGGGTCGCTGGGGCCGAGCCGGCAAGGGCTGCGCAACACCCTTGTCGCCGGCGAGATCGCGCTCGCGCTCGTCGCGCTCACCGGCGCCGGGCTCATGATCCGGAGTTTCGTCAACCGCGCCGGCGCGAACCCCGGCTTTCGCGCCGCGCCGGCCCTCACGGTGTGGTACCGGCTGCCGGAGGCCAAGTACCCCGACCGCGAGCGAGTCGCCGCGTTCACCCACGCCGCGCTGGAGCGCTTCGCCCGACTCCCCGGCGTCACGGCAGTCGCCGTGGCCAACGTGCTGCCGCTGAGCGGTGAAAGTGTCCAGATCCCGTTCACCATCGCCGGTCGGCCGCCTGCCGCGGCGGGGGATGCACCGTGGGCCAACGTCCGGGT
>JBOHSO010000011.1:0-1796 GCA_050921685.1 Gemmatimonadales bacterium | reverse complement strand
CGGGCGACGGCGGCTTCCAGATGAACCTGCAGGAGATCGCGACGATGGTGCAGGAGAAGATCCCGGTGAAGATGGGGATCTTCAACAACGGCTACCTCGGGATGGTGCGGCAGTGGCAGCAGTTCTTCCACGGGCGCCGCTACTCGGCCACGCCCATCTGGAGCCCGGATTACGTGAAGCTGGCCGATGCGTACGGCATCGCGGGCTGGCGGGTCGAGGAGGCGAGCCAGCTCCAGGACGTGGTCGCCCGCGCTCACGCGACGCCGGGACCGGCCCTGATCGAGTTTGTGATCGAGCAGGAGGCGAACGTGTTTCCGATGATCCCACCGGGAGCGTCGCTGTCGGAGCCGATCGAGGCGGAGTCGGTTGGGGTGCCGGGCGCGTGACGGGGGGCTCGGCCGTTCCCCATGCGGTGTCGGTGCTGCTCGACCAGGAGCTGCTGGCGCTGAACCGCACGGTCGGGGCGCTGCGACGCCGCAACCTGCCGATTGAGAGCATCGCCGTGGGTCCCGCCGGGGCGCCGGGGCTCGCCCGACTAACGATCATCCTCAACAGCGACGTGGCCACGGTGGACACGACGGTGAAGAAGCTGCACAAGCTGTCCGGCGTCCGCGCCGCCGTGACGTTCCCGGTGGACGCGGGCGTTACCCGAGAGCTCGCGCTCGTCAAGGTCCGCGCCCAACACGAGCGCTACGCGGCGCTGCTCGATGTGATCGAGCTTTTCAACGCCGACGTGGTGGACGAAGGGGCGGCTGCGGTGATCGTGCAAGTGACGGGAAGCGGCAGCTTCATCCTGGCGTTCATCCGGGCAGTCGAAGGGTTCGGCATCCTCGATGTCGCCCGCAGCGGGTCTGTGGCCCTGGCGCGGGCGACGGACTAACCTCGAGAGGAAAGGCACCATGTCAGCAACCGGCTTGCGAGTCTACTACGACACCGACGCCGACCTCGGCCGGCTGCGGGGCCGCCGCGTGGCGGTGATAGGTTACGGCAGCCAGGGCCACGCACATGCCCTCAACCTCAAGGAGAGCGGCGTCAGTGTGGTCGTGGGTCTGCGGCCCGACGGCGCTTCCTGGGCACGGGCCGCGACCGCCGGCCTGGACGTGCGGTCGATGTCCGACGCGGCCGCGGCGGCGGCTGTCATCATGATGCTCGTCCCCGATCAGCACGCGCGGGCGGTGTACGAGTCCGGCGTGGCCGCTCACATGACACCAGGCAAGACGCTGATGTTCGCGCACGGCTTCAACGTGCACTACAGGGAGATCGTGCCCCCGACCGGGGTGGACGTCTCGATGGTCGCCCCGAAGTCGCCCGGGCACCTGGTGCGGAGTGAGTTCCAGGCAGGCCGCGGGGTGCCGGCGCTCGTCGCGGTGGCGCAGGATGCGAGCGGCGATGCGCTCGCCGACGCGCTGGCGTACGCCGCCGGGATCGGCTGCACCCGGGCGGGCGTCCTCCCGACCACCTTCCGCGAGGAGACCGAAAGCGACCTGTTCGGCGAGCAGGTGGTGCTGTGCGGCGGCGTCACGGCGCTGATCAAGGCGGGGTTCGAGACCCTGGTGGCGGCGGGTTACTCGCCCGAACTCGCCTACTTCGAGTGCCTGCACGAGCTCAAGCTGATCGTCGATCTCATGTACCGCGGCGGCATGAAGTTCATGCGCCACTCGATCAGCGACACGGCCGAGTACGGCGACTACACACGGGGACCGCGGATCATCACGCCCGCGGTGCGGGTGGAGATGCAGCAGATCCTCACCGACATTCAGGATGGCACCTTCGCGCGCGAGTGGATCGGCGAGAAC
>JBOHSO010000010.1:0-4946 GCA_050921685.1 Gemmatimonadales bacterium | reverse complement strand
CTCGACGGGTGGTCCGCGCGCCCTGGCCGAGCTGATCCCGCGGCTGCCCACCGGCGCGCGAACCGCGGTGCTCGTGGTGCAGCACATGCCGCCGCGCTTCACGCGCAGCCTCGCCGAGCGCTTGAGCAGCATGAGCGCGCTGCGCGTCGTGGAGGCGGACGCCGCCGCGCCGCTCGTCGTCGACACGGCGTACGTGGCCCCGGGCGATTATCATATGCAGGTGGTACCGGCCGAAGACGGTCCCGTGATCGCCCTGGATCAGGGGCCTCCCGTGTGGGGCGTGCGCCCCGCCGCCGACCCGCTGTTCCGCTCGGTGGCCGCGGTGTTCGGCCCGCGCGCGGTAGGCGTGGTGCTCACCGGAATGGGGCGGGACGGCGCCGAGGGGTTGCGGGCCATCCATGACGCCGGGGGCGGCGGGTTCGCGCAGGACAAGGATTCGGCCGTCATCGCCGGCATGCCCACGGCGGCCGTCCAGGCGGGCGGGGTTGATGCGGTGGTCCCGTTGGCGCAAATGGCGGAGCGTGTCGCCGCCGAGCTGGTGCGTCGTGGCGGCACCGTGGCTGCCGGGAGACGAGGCGCGTGAGCGTCGGGTTCCTGCTGGTGCGGGCCGACCGCCGCGCCTACGGGTTGCCGCTCGACCGGGTGGTCGAGGTGGGTGACCTCACGGAAGTGCTCGAGGTCCCACGGGCCGAGGCGGCGGTGCGGGGGCTCACGCCGCTCCGCGGGCGATTGGTGCCGCTGGTGCATTTGGCCGCGTTCCTGAGCCAGGGCGAGCCGCCGCCGGAGCGCGGCCGGGCCGTCGTGTTGGTGACGCTCGGGAGCCAGCTGGTGGCGTTCGAGGTGGACGACGCGGAGGAGGTGGTGCGCGAGGCCCCGCTGCCGCTTCCCCACGGCGAGACGTTGCCGTGGGCGACGGGGGTCGCGCCGCACTCGGACGGCCTCGTGCCGATTCTCGATCTGGACGCGCTGGGGGCCCGCATCGCATGACGATCACGACAGGCGACGACGTTCAGCTGGTCACCTTCCGCGTGGCGGGGCAGGATTTCGCGTTCAACATTTTCCAGGTGGAGCGGATCCTGCGGTACGAAGCGCCTGCGCCGCTCCCCAAGGCCCCCGATTTCCTGGAGGGGGTGCTGCAGTATCAGGGGGGCCCGGTTCCGGTGATCGATCTGCGCAAACGCTTCGGGGTCGATGCGCCGCTGAAGGACGAGACACGCATCATCGTGCTCGACTGGGACGGCGGCCGGATCGGCGTGGTGGTGGACACGGTGACGGAGGTCACGCAGATCGGCGCCGGCGACGTGAACCCGCCGCCGCCCCTCGTGAAAGGACTGGCCGCCGAATATATCACCGGACTGGTGGGCCGCGAGGCCCGCACCATCATCGTGCTCAACACCGGCAAGTTGCTCGCGTCGAAGGAGAAGCTGGCGTTGGCGACGGCTCTGAAGGAGAAGGAGAAGAACTGATGGGGCAGTCGCCGATGGCCGAGCTGCGGGCCGAATACGAGGCGATCACCCGGCGGCTCGATACCGCTGCCTCCCAGGCCGAGCGGGAGGCCGTGAAGGTCGGCATCATCGCGTTCTTCAAGCAGGTGGATGGGCTGCTGGGGGA
Source organism: Gemmatimonadales bacterium (assembly GCA_050921685.1). Taxonomy (GTDB): domain Bacteria; phylum Gemmatimonadota; class Gemmatimonadetes; order Gemmatimonadales; family GWC2-71-9; genus DASTHG01. The sequence goes on along the minus strand of JBOHSO010000010.1, from coordinate 3,335 downwards.
GCTGGGCCAGCTGAAGGACGAGATCCGCGTCCTGGTGGACAAGTACAAGCAGCTCCAGGCCGCGTCGAGCGCCGAAGCCGCGGCGCCGGATTTCACGGGCGTGCGTCCCGCCGTCAAGGCCGATCACATCGGCGCCTCGACCTACATCGAGAAGGGATGGAGCCTGATCTCGCTCGGCGATCACGCCGGGGCGATCCAGGTGTTGCAGAAGGCGCTGCAGTTGTCACCGGGGGAGACGCAGGCCGAGTCGTTGCTGGGGTGGGCCCAGATGCTGCACGGCGACTACGACGATGCGCTGTCGACGTTCCAGAAGGTCCTGATGAAGGAGCCCGCCAACTCGCTCGCCCGCATCAACGTCGGGTACATCTGTCTCAAGAAACGGATCTTCGGCGAGGCGATCGAACACCTCTCCAAAGCGATCCGGCTGGACAACGACAAGAAGGCCACGCTGTACGCGCACTTCTATCTCGGTCTGGTCTACCTCAATCGGGAGATGTACGAGGACGCGCAGACGTTTTTCCAGAAGACGCTGAAGCTCGGGCCCAATCTGATCGAGGCCTATTACGAGCTGGGCCGCGCTTACTGGTTCGGCGGTGGCCAGGACCAGGCGCGGCAGAGCTGGGACGAGGGATTCAAGGCCAACAAGTTCAATCCGTGGGGCCGGAAATGTCAGGAGACACTGGAGCTGGTTGGACAGGGCGAGGAGCCCCCGCGCCCGTGACGCCTCGCGACTAACTGCTTGACCGTGCTGGCATTACGGGCTACAATGGTCTGCTTATGCCCGATCAGAGCGCGGCACGCGCGCGGCTGCGGTACGGTCCGCGGAATTTCATCCTACTGGGGAGCGGCCTCCTCTGTGTGGCGGCCGGGTACTGGCTCCTCTCGCGCGGCTCCACGACCGCGGCACCGATTCTGCTCGTGTTGGGGTACTGCGTGTTTTTCCCGGCCGGTTTGGCGCTCTAACGACTCGCGCGGGCGGGCGAATAGCTCAGCGGTTCAGAGCGCCTGCCTTACACGCAGGATGTCGGGGGTTCGAATCCCTCTTCGCCCATTGGGGTACGACTGCAACGGAGGGTTGACTGTGTGAAAGCGCTTCGACTGCTGGCCACCCAGACCTTCGGCGCGGCGGGTGCCGCGGCGGCGCAGCTGGCCATCACCCAACCGACCGAGAAGCTGTTGATCTTGCCGCTGCCAGTGGCGATCGCGGCGGACTCGGCGGCGAGCGTCGCGGCCATGGACGCTGCCCGGGAGCGCCTCACGCAGCTCGCGCGGTACAAGGTCCTCGTCGTCCCCAAAGCGAAGATTTGCGAGGCGCTCGAGCAATCGGGCTTTCCCTGCAACGGCCTCATGACGGACCAGCAGGCGGGACAGCTGGCACGCGCGTTGGGGATCAACTCGTACACGACCGGCCAGGTCACGCACAACGGCCCGACCCTGATCGCGAGAATCCGCGTGCTCTCGGGGGCGGGCGGCTTCGCGTCGGCGTTCACGGTCAACGGTGGTGCCACGCCGCTGGCTCTGGGCGAGGCGATCGCGCAGAAACTCAACTCGGTGATCCGCGCCGGTGAATTCGCCCGCAGCTGCAACGAGCAGCGTGGCCGCAGCGCCTTCGACCGGGCGCTCGCCGAAGCGAGGAAGGCCTTGGCGATCGAGCCGGACCTGGCGGCGGCCAACCTCTGCATCGTCACCGTGTTCGAAGCGCGACGGGCGCCGGCCGACAGTATTATCGCGGCGGCGCGGCGCGCCTTGAAGGGCGATCCCGGCAACTCGGAGGCGTGGAACCGCATCGCCTCCACGCTGATGGTCAAGGGCGATACGCTCGGCGCGTTCGTCGCCTACGATTCGCTGCTCACCTACAATCCCACCGACGCCAACCTGCGCAAGGGGCTCGCGCAGCTGCTGCAGCAGCAAAGGCAGTACGAGCGGGCCGAGCGACTGCTGAGCGACGGGTTGAAGCTCACCCCCGGGGATCAGGCGATGAGCGACCTGCGCAAGCGGGTCTGCATCGAGGGCGGGCTGTACGCGTGCACGCTCGACATTCTGAAGGCCGAGGTCACGGCCGACACGGCGAAGCTCGCCGACACCACGGTGTTGAAGCTCGGGCTGGCCAACGCGCAGGCCGCGTCCGACTCGGGGGCCCTCTTGTGGTGGGCGCGGCAGGCTGCCAGGCGCTACCCATCCTCCGTATCCTTCATCAAGCAGCTGGGTGGCGCGTTTCAGATGGCCGGTCAGATCGACTCGGCAGTCTTCTACTTTCAGAAGGCGCTCGCCCTCAGTCCCGGTGACGTCGCGACCAGCTTGCTGATCGCCAAGACCATCGTCGACCACGCAGTGTGGGATACGGCCGCGGCGGGCGCGTGCCAACGGCGCAACGACACGACGTGCCTGCGCCAACTGCGCTCCCCCTTCGTGGCCAAGCTGGAGCCGGCCCGCCAGTATCTCGCCGGCGGGTACGCGTCGCCCGATTCCGCGCTGCGGCTCACGACCGCCGTCGTCGGCCTGTCCGGGGGCTCGAAGCTGGCGCAAGCCGGCGCCTACGATGCGGCGTTTCCGTGGCTGGACCAGCTGCTCACACAGCTCGCGCCGCGGTCGCCGGCCGATACCACCGGCCCCCGACACCAGATCCGGGTGCAGGGGAGCTTCTGGTACGGGCTATCGTCTGCACTGTCGCTGGGTCCGTCCTACCAGCAAATGGTCAAAGACAAGAGTTGCGATCAAGCGAAAGCCGTCAACGACCGCCTCCAACGCAGCATCCAGGCGATCGACCTGGGCGGGCGCGTCGCTCCCTCGGTCGCCATTCAGATGCGGAGTATTCTGATGCAGTACCAGGCGCAGATGCCGAAAGTGAAGCAGGCGTTCAAGTGCAGCAGCTTCTGACGCGTTGAATTGCCTCTGACGCGGGGGTATATTGCGTCGCTCCGACTTGAGGGGCTGTAGCTCAGCTGGTTAGAGTGCCGGTCTGTCACACCGGAGGTCGCGGGTTCGAGCCCCGTCAGCCCCGCCTGAACCCGCCTCGCGGGACGAAGTGTCCGGCTCCGCCTGCTGCGGCAGGCGGGGCCGTCGTTTTTGCGCGCACCGGGAGCATGGACAGCGTCACGCCCGCCCAACCGTTTCACATCCCCGTCCTCGCGCTCGCGGTTCAGGCCTGGGCAATGGGCGCCCGGCGGGCGGTCGACGCGACCACCGGCGGCGGTGGGCACGCGGCGTTGTTGCGCGACGCGGGCGCCCAGGTGCTGGCCATCGATCGGGACCCCGAGGCGCTGGCCGCGGCGCAGCGGGATCTCGGCGCCAGGCGGGTCACCTACCTCGGGGCGTCGTTCGGATCACCCGAGGCG
>JBOHSO010000009.1:0-5511 GCA_050921685.1 Gemmatimonadales bacterium | reverse complement strand
GTGATACTCCGGTGGGATGCCCGGGCCGGTATCGCTGATCGACAGCTTGACCTCGCGGCCGTCGCCGCCGACGAGCACCCCGATACCGCTGGACGACGGCGTGAATTTGATCGCGTTCCCGACCAGGTTGGCGATCACGCGGCGGATGACGCCGCCGTCGCACAATACCCGCAGCCGATCGAGGGGTGCCGCCAGCTGCACCGTCACCCGCCGGGTCGTCCCGCTCGCGGCCGCCACGGCATCGGCGGCCAGGGCGCCCATGTCCACGGACCCCAGCTCCAGCGGCATCCTTCCGGCTTCCAGGCGACTCACGTCGAGCAAGTCGCTCACCATGTCCGTCATCTCGACCGCCACCTTCCGTGCCCCCTCGATCGATTCAGTCATCCCCGGATCGAGCTTCCCAGCCGCGTCCATTTTCAGGAGATCCAGGTAGGCGCGGATGCCGGCCAAGGGGGATCGGAGGTCGTGCACGATCATGTGCACGAGACTGTCGCGCAGCAGCTCGAGCCGCACCAGACGCTGATACTGCTGCTCCACTTCCACGTACAGGTGACGCATGCGGATCGCGTTCCGCACCCGCAGGCTCAGGTCGCTCCTGTCGATCGGCTTGGTGATGTAGTCGTTTGCGCCCGCCCCGATTCCCAGCAAGCGATGGTCCCGCTGGTTCAGCGCCGTCACGAGGAGCACGGGGATCGAGGCGGTGGTTTGCTCGGCCTTGAGGCGCCGACACACCTCAAAGCCGTCCATCCCCGGCATCCCCACATCCAGCAGCACGACGTCCGGCGCCCCCTCCGCCACGCGCTGAAGCGCTTCGGCGCCATCGACCGCTTCGATCACGTCGTGCCCCTGCGCCTCGAGGAGATCCCTGAGCAGCAGCCGATTGGCGTCCTGATCGTCCACGACCAGCACGCGCCCGGTGACCGTTTCGCGCCGCCGTCCCGCCGGCTCACTCACGGCACCCCGTCCCGTGCCGCCAGCAACCGGGCCACCGTGACAGGGAACGCGCGCGTGTCGATGGGTTTCGTGACGTAGTCGTCGAATCCCGCCGCCCGGGCGGCGTCCTCGTCCCCTTTCATCGCCTGGGCAGTCATCGCGACGGTGGGAATGGCCCGCGTCTCAGCATCCCGCTTGAGCACCCGCACGGCGGCAAGCCCGTCCATTCCCGGCAGTCGCACGTCCATGAGGATCAAGTCGGGCCGCTCGCTCCTGGCGAGCCGGAGACCTTCTTCGGCGGTCCCCGCCTGGAGGACCGCGTAGCCGCAGAACCGCAGCAGTTCGCTGGCCAGCTCCAAGTTCAGTGGGTTGTCCTCCACCACGAGGATCCTCGCGGGCTCTGCGGTCATAGCTGGGCGATCGGGCTCACCCAGTTCGCTCCACTGGCGGGCACACGCGGGCCAGCTGGCTGAGCAGCTCCGCAGGACCTTGTTTGGACACGATCACCTGCACGTCGTGCAGGCGCGAGCGGTCCTCCGCCGTCAGCTCCTTTCCCGTGAAGATCAGGATCGGGATGTTGCGCCCCTCCGGGTGGTCGCGCAGCTCCTGCACCACCTCGAACCCGGTCAACCCAGGCATCACGAGGTCGAGCACAATCACATCGGGTCGACGGGCCAGGGCCGTCTCGATCCCCCGCCGCCCATCGGGCTCCGCCAGCGCGCGAAAACCCTGCGAGGTGAGGAGGTCCGTGAGCAGCTCGACGGTCGCGGGCTCGTCGTCGATGACCAGTACGGACGGCGTGCCGCCAGGCGCGACCGTGCCGAGGGCCCGGCGCACCGCGACCAGGAAGCCGTCCCGCTGCACCGGCTTCATGAGCCAATCCACGGCCCCGAGGCTGAAGCCAAGCTCGCGGTGGTCGGTGATGGAGACGACGACGACTGGAATCGCCTGGGTCTCCGGCGAACCCTTCAGCTGTCCCAGGATCGCGAGCCCGTCCTCACCGGGCAGCAGGATGTCGAGTGTGATGGCGTCGGGCCGCAGGCTCCGCGCCAGCGCGATGCCCTGCGCCCCGCTCGCGGCGTGCGCCACCCGGTAGCCCGCCTCCTTCAGATAGTGACCCAGCAGGTCGCCCGCGTGCAAATCGTCCTCCACCACCAGGACGAGCGGCCCCGCCTCGCCTCGCGGCACCACGCTCGGCGCGGCGAGCACCGGCGCCACCCGCGCCGCCGCGCGGAACGGCAGCACGATACGGAAGGTGCTGCCTCGACCGACCTCGCTCTCGACGTGGATCCGCCCCCCGTGCAGCTCGACCAGTTTCCGCGTCAACGCGAGCCCCAGCCCAGTCCCCTGCTGCTGGCGCACGTAGGCGGAGTCCAGCTGCTCGAATTCCTTGAACACGCGCTGCAGGTCTTCGGGTTTGATGCCGATTCCGCTGTCCGCGACGGCGACCTCGAGGCCTTCTCCCCCGACCTCCCGCCCCGCCATGATGCGGATGCGGCCCCCGTCGGGTGTGAACTTGATCGCGTTGCTGAGCAAGTTGGTCATGATCTGCCGGAACTTCGCCGGGTCGGCCACGAGGGGCGGCAACCCCGGCTGTACCTCCACATCGATGGTCTGTCTCTTCTGTACGGCCAGCGATTCCATGAGCGTGCGAACCTCGGCCAAGTCGGCGGCCACGTCCACCGCGGCCGGCGTGAGATCCATGCGACCGGCCTCGACCTTGGAGAGGTCGAGAATGTCGTTGATCAGCTGCAGCAGCTGGCGGCCGCTGGCCAGCACGTTTTCCACGTAGCGGCGCTGTTTTTCATTCACCGGCCCGTAGGTCTGGTCGTGGAGCATCTCCGAGAACCCGATGATCGAATTGAGCGGCGTGCGCAGCTCGTGACTCATCTTCGCCAGGAACTCGGACTTGGCCAGGTTGGCCGTTTCGGCGGCGGCACGAGTCTGGCGCAACTGCGCCTCCGCGTGTACGCGCTCGGTGATGTCGAGCAGTGCGCCCAGGATCTGTACCGGTTTCCCGGACGCGTCCCGCAGCACTCGCGACTCGTCCCGGATCCAGGCGTACCGGCCGTTCTTCATGCGAAAACGGTACTCCCTGGTGAAGCGATCCTGGCGCAACAGCGCCGGCAGCTCCCCGCGCAATCGGTCGCGCTCTTCAGGATGGAACTGCGCCTCCGCCCAGCCCGGACGGAGCGCCTCCGCCGCGTCGTGTCCCGTCATCCGGGTGAAGTTGTCACTCACCCACGCGGGCTGGACGCCGCCCTCGTTCACGTCGAGCAGGTAGATCACCGTCGGGCTGAAGGCGAGGACCTGCTGGAGCCGGGTCTCCATCGCCCGCAACGCCTCGGCCGCCCGGCGCTGCTCGGTGACGTCCTCGGAGACGCCCAGCAGAAACTGCGGCCGTCCTTCGCTGTCCAGCACGGGGACTTTTTTCGTGTGCAGGATCCTGGTCCCCTTGTGGCGCGTATGGATCTGCTCCTCGGGGATGTCCAGCACGCTGCCGCGCGAGAGGACTTCCCGGTCCTTGTCGACGAAGAACCGGGCTTCCGCCTCGGGGAAGAAATCGAAGTCGTTCTTGCCGATGAGCTCGTCGCGCGAGTACCCCAGCAGCTCCTCGCCGGCCCGGTTGAACCGGACGAACCGGAGATCCTTCGCGTCCTTGATGAACACCATATGGGGGATCTCTTCGACGATCGAATCGAGGAAGCCCCTGGCGCGCCGGACGTCCGCCTCCGCACGCGCGCGCTGGGTCACGTCGCGGCTGAACAGCAGGCCCGACACGAGCACGAAGGCGACCGCCAGCAACGTGCCGGCGAGAATGGTGGTCCGCGCGATGCCACCCATGGATCGCACGGCCGCGTCCGATCGCTCGGTCCGGACGGCCACCGTCGAGTCGAGCTCCCGTACCATGTGCCGCACGGTGTCCATCAACTGCTTCCCGCGATTGTCGGTCACGACGGGGAGCGCGGCCGCGAGGCCGCCGCTCCGCCGCAGGGCGATCGTGTGGTTCAGCTCGGCGAGCTTGGCGAGCGCGGCGGGACCAAGGTCCTGGAGCGGGGTTCGCAGCGCGGAATCCGCTGCCGCGAGTCGCCGGAGATTCCCCATGTCCCTGGCGAAACCCGCGACCCCTTCCAGGTAGGGCTGCAGGTAGGACGCCTCGCCGGTCAGGAGATAGCCACGCTGTCCGGTCTCCGCGTCCTGCAGGTGGCGCAGAACGTCCGACAGGCCGTCGCGCACCTCATAGCTGTGGCGCCGTTCGTCGGCCGCCGCGAGAAACCCCGAGACGCTCCGATACGACACACCGCCGATAATGAGGAGAATCCCGAGGGCCGCCCCGAGCCCGACCATCACGGTCCGGCGCAGCGAGGTGCTCATCGGATCGCCATGGCTCCACCTGCTCGCATTCGGTTTCTCCCGCTGGGCCCGCACCCATCGCAATCCGCTGATCTTCAACTACGGCAGAACCATCGAGACTCCTAGGCTGTTTTTGCGCCAGCGAGGGGCGTGATCGCGACACTAATGAGCACGAAACGGCCTCCGCAAGTCGAGCCGTGCTGGGCCGGCGCTGGGCGGCAGGCGCCCCGATGCTACCGGGGCGCGCGATGGGGCCGGAGGCCTAACCTTCACCCCGGCTCGGCCGTAGAATACGGGATTACCGCCCCGGGGATGAAGGAGCCTACGAATGTCGAACCCAGCGGTCGCGTCCGTACTCGTCGTCGACGATGAAGAGCCGATCCGCAATGCCCTCCAGCGGTACCTCGCCAAGCAGCAGTTCACGGTGTTCACCGCCGCGTCGGGGAAAGAGGCCCTCAAGCAGCTCCACGACCACGACGACATCGCCTTGATGCTGTGCGACATCCGCATGGCCGGGATGAGCGGCGTGGACATCGTGCCGCTGGCGCTCGAGGCGTCGCCCGACCTGGCGATCCTGATGCTCACGGCGGTGAACGACGCCACGACGGCGGCTCTCTGTATGCAGCGTGGGGCGTTGGACTACCTGACGAAGCCCATCGAGCTGCTCGAGCTGGGACGCACGATCCAGCGCGCGCTCAAACGGCGCGACATGCTCATCGGCAAGCGCCAGCTCGACCAGCACATCAAGGAGGAGGTCGCCCGGCGCACGGCCGAGTTTCAACGGGAGCGGGCGCGCCTGGAGCGGGTGTCGGTCGCCACCCTCGAGGTGCTGATCAACACGCTCGAGGCCAAGGATCCCTACCTGCGCGGGCATTCGGCGCGCGTGGCGGACCTGGCAGCCACGATCGCCGCCCAATACGGCCTCCCCGATGATGAGATCGAGCAAGTGCGGCTGGCCGGACGGCTGCATGACATCGGGAAGATCGGGACGCGGGAGGACGTGATGAACAAGCATGGCCCGTTGACCCCGGAGGAGCACGACCACATCAAGCAGCACGTGGTGATCGGATCGCAGATTCTCGCCCCCCTCGAGCACCTGGGCCCGGTCATCGACGCGGTGCGCAGCCACCATGAGCGGTGGGACGGCACGGGATACCCGGACGGCCGGCGCGGCGAGGAGATTCCGCTGCTGGGCCGCCTCCTCGGTGCGGCCGAAGTGTGGGA
>JBOHSO010000008.1:0-5015 GCA_050921685.1 Gemmatimonadales bacterium | reverse complement strand
CTTCAGGGCGGCCGGGAACGACTGGTTCATGAAATGCGGGGTGGGGTCTGCCGTTTCGCGCGCCGCCACCGCTCGCCACGTGCGCCAGGATGCGAGTGCCCGCTCGGGTCCGAGCGACAACGCCGGGAGCACGACGTTCAGGAGCGCCAGGAATCCCGCGGTCCACCAGAGCGCGCGCCAGGCGCGCTTGTAGACGAGGTACGGAAGCAACAGGATCGGGACCGCTTTCGTACTCGCCGCGACCGCGAGCGCGAGGCCTCCGGCGGCGGGCCGGGCCCGGCGGAACAGGTGAAACGCGAGCAGCACGAGAAACAAGACCTGCGCGTTGATCTGGGTGTGCTGCAGGTGCTCCTGGAACAGCCGGCCGGTCATCAAGAACGGCACCACGATCGCAGCCGAGCCGAACGCCAACCGGTCGGGATGGCGCGGCCAGAACGTCGGTGCGTCGCCCTCCGGCAGGAACAGCTGCGCCGAGAGCCGGCAGCAACCCCAGATGGCGAGGGCGCCGACCACCTGCCACACGAGCAGCGCGAAGGTGGGCGACAGCCGCGCGAGCAGTGCAAGCCCCGCTCCGACGAAGAGGTAGAACGGAGGCCAGGTGTTCAGCACCAGGTCGTAGGGGTCGTCCCCTGCGAGCGCGAGGTCGCCCACCTGTACGTAGACATGGAAGATCACGGCGTGCTGCCGTCCGAGCGACCGGAGGATCTCAGCCGTCGCGGCGAGCAGCACGAGCCCGTAGATCGCGCCAATGGCGAAGCGTTGGGCGCGTGTCGAGCGCAGCGGCGGCCACGCGTCGCGCGGGAGACCGAAGCGGAACCAGCTCACCCGGGCAGGGGGTCGATCACGAAGGTCAGCCCCCGATGGGCCGCTCGCAGCGCGCGCTCGACGTCCACGGGCCGCTCCCCCCGTGCGAAGATGAACCCGGGATAGCGGGACCCCTCCGGCCAGGGGACGAGCTCCTGACCCCGGTGCACGACGATCACGACGTCGACGATGCCGGGGACCGCGCGGGCCTCGTCGACCCCCTGGACGGCCCGCAGCGTGCCGGCGCCCGGAACCGGGATCATCATCACTCCCGCGGCGCAACGCTCGCGCTCGAGTGAGGGCAAGGGCATCCTGAGGGCGTGCCGCGCCACGATTTCCTCCAGCGATACGTCGCCGTCACCGAACCGCAGCACCGCCGAGCAGCGGCCGCCGATGGGCCGCGCCGCGAGCTCGATCAGCCAAGGCCCACGGACGTTCCAGCGTAGCTCGGCGTGAATCGGTCCGTGGCGCAGCCCCAGGGCTTGCGCGGCGGCCGCGGCGCACGCGGTGAGTGCGGCCTGCTCTCCCGGCGGATGCCGTGAGGGAGTGACGTAGATCGTTTCCTCGAAGAAGGGACCCTGGAGCGGATCGGGCTTGTCGAACAACGCGAGCACGACGAGGCGCCCTTCGACCAGCAAGCCCTCCAGCGCCACCTCGTAGCCCGGGACGAACTCCTCCACCAGGAACCGCATCGCGGCATCATCGCATCCCTCGACGCGCAGCGGCTCGAGCATCGCGCGCAGGCGAGACACGGCGGCCGCGAGCCCGGGCGGATCGTCGGCCCGCATCACGCCTCGGCTGGCGCTCCAGCGGAGCGGCTTGACGACGCACGGGTACGGGATGCGATCGGCTGCCGGGGCCATGTCTTCGTCCAGCGCATGGAGCGAGAACTGCGGGACCGGAACGCCATGCTGCGCGAGGGTCACCCGCTGCAGGTACTTGTCGCGCGCCGCGAGCGCCGCCCCGACCGGGTTGGTGGCGGCTCCCAACGTTTGGTTGATCGCAGTGGCGAGGACCACCGTATCGTCGTCCACGCCGAGGGCCGCGTCGACCGGATGGCGGCTCGCGAACTCGCGGGCCTGCCGGGCCGCAACGTCGGGAGATCGGAAATCGAGGGTGAGCAGCGCGTCGGAGCGGGCCTGCTCGAAGGTGCTCGGCTGCTCCGACGCGACCGTCAGGTCGACGTCCAGGCGGCGCGCCGCCTCCACGAACGCGGCGGCGCGGTACGTGGCGGTCGGGAGCAGCAGGAGCAGGCGAGGCAGGCTACTTCTTGGCGGACGCGAAGTACGGATTGGTCCCGGACGCGTGGTCGGTGATATCCACGATCCCCTTCACCTCCGGGAGGTGTTGATTGAGCATTCCTTCGATGCCCTGGCGCAGCGTGACGCTCGCCATGCCGCAGCCCTGGCACCCCCCGCTCATCCGCAGCATGACGACCGCGTCCTGTACGTCGATCAGCTCCACGACCCCACCGTGCCGGGCGACCATCGGGTTCACCTGCGTCTCGAACAGCTCGTGTACCCGCTCGTACAGCTCGTCGTCCGAAACGCGCGCGGCCCCGGTGGCGCCGGGCTTCTCGACGACCGGTGCAGCGCCGGCCGCAAGCGCCTGGCGGATTGCGGCGCCCACCGCCTTGCCGAGCGCCTGCCAAGGCGCCGGCGTGTCCTTGACCACCGTCACCAGATTCCCCGACACGATGAGTTCGGTGATGCCCGGGATGGCATACAACGCCTCGGCGAGCGGCGAGCCCGGCGCGTCAGCGCGCGTGGCGAAGCGCCGCACCCCCGCATACACCGGTCGGTCCACCAGGAACTTGCAGCGCTGCTCGTCGACCGGTTCGGCGGTGATACGGATCTCTGCGGCGTTCATATTGGACGAATCTAGCTACCCTTTCCCCTTCCCGCTTCCCTCTTCCCGCATCCGTCGCGCGGCCGCGACGAGGTTGTTGAGCGCCGGGAGCGTCTCCGCCCAGCCACGCGTCTTGAGCCCGCAATCGGGGTTCACCCAGATCTGCCGCTCTTCGAGCACCCGCCGCGCGGCACGGAGCGCCGCCACAATCTCGTCGACCGCCGGCACGCGCGGGGAGTGGATGTCGTAGACGCCGGGGCCGATCTCGTTGGGGTAGGTGTAACGCTCGAACGCACGCAGCAATTCCGAGCTCGAGCGCGCGTTCTCGATCGAGATCACGTCCGCGTCCATCCGCGCGATCACCTGGACGACGTCGTTGAACTCGCTGTAGCACATGTGGGTGTGGATCTGCGTCGCATCACGCACTCCGCTCGTCGCCAGCCGGAAGGCGTTCACCGCCCATTCCTGGTAGGCGCTCCACTCGGCACGGCGCAGGGGCATCCCTTCGCGTAGGGCCGGCTCGTCGATCTGAATCAGGCGGATCCCGGCCGCCTCGAGATCGCGCACCTCGTCCCGAATCGCGAGCGCGAGCTGTTTGGCCGTTTCGCTGCGCGCCTGGTCGTTCCGCACGAAGGACCACTGCAGGATCGTCACCGGACCGGTGAGCATCCCCTTCACCGGTCGCTTGGTCTTCGACTGCGCGAACGCGCTCCAGCGCACCGTCATCGGACCCGGCCGCGCCACGTCCCCGTAGATGATGGGGGGTTTCACGTACCGGGTCCCGTAAGACTGCACCCACCCGTGCTCGGTGAAGGCGAACCCGGCGAGCTGCTCGCCGAAGTACTCGACCATGTCGTTGCGCTCGAACTCGCCATGCACCAGCACGTCGAGACCGATCTGCTCCTGCAACCCGAGCGTTTTGGTGATCTGCTCTTCCACGAAGCGCTCATAGTCCGCCGCGCTCATGGCCCCGTCGAGGAAGCGACGGCGCGCCGCCCGCACCTCCGTGGTCTGCGGGAACGATCCGATGGTCGTCGTGGGGAAGGACGGCAGCGTCGGTTGCTGCTGGCGGCGCTCCGCGAAGGAAGAGGCGCGACGCAGGTCGCCCTCGGTCACCGTCGCCGCGCGGTGCCGCACGACGGCATTGAGCGTCAGCGGGGACGAGCGGCGTTCCTGGGCCGCCCGAGCGCTCGCCGCGAGCTCGGCTGCGACGGCCTCGCGCCCTTCGCGGACCGCGCGCGTGAGCGTCGCCACTTCGGCGAGCTTCTGCTTCGCGAACGCGAGCCAGCTCATGAGCTCGGGGTCGAGCTTGCCCTCGAGCTCGAGGTCGATGGGTACGTGCAACAGCGAACAGGACGGGGCGACCCACAGATACTCCGCGCCCACGCGCCGAGCGGCGCGTTCGAGCGCGGGGAGCGCCGCCTCGAGATCGGCACGCCACACGTTGCGGCCGTCCACCACGCCGAGCGACAGCACCCGCCCCGCGGGCCACCGCTCGAGCAGCGGATCGACCTGTCCCGGCGCGCGCACCAGATCCACGTGCAACCCGTGGGTGGGCAGCGCGAGGGCGGTCGCTAGATTCTCGTCGAGTCCCGCGAAATAGGTGGCGAGCAGGAGCTTCGCGCCCCCGGTGCGCTCGGCCAGGTAGCCGTAGGCCCGGCGGAAGGCTTCGAGCTCCGCCGGCGTCCGGTCGAGCACGAGGCACGGCTCGTCGAGTTGGACCCACTCCGCACCCGCGGCCGCGAGCCGGCCGATGACCTCAGCGTATACCGGCAACAGGCGCTCGAGCAGCGCCAGCCGATCCGCCCCGCTGCCCGCTCCCTTGCCGAGCAGCAGGAACGTGACGGGACCGACCAGCACCGGCTTGGTCTTGATCCCCAGGGCCTGGGCTTCGACGAACTCGTCCACCGGTTTCGTCGCCGCGAGTCGGAATGTCTGGTCGGGCGCCAACTCGGGGACGATGTAGTGGTAGTTGGTGTCGAACCACTTCGTCATCTCCATCGCGGTGACGTCTTTGCCCCCGCCCTGAACGCCGCGTGCCATCGCGAAGGTCGTGTCGAGGTCCACCGTGTCGCCGGCCCACCCATAGCGGGCCGGCACCGCGCCGACCAGCGCGGCGGTGTCGAGCACTCGGTCGTAGAAGGAGAAATCGTTCGAGGGCGGCAGATCGACGCCGGCGGCGCGCTGCAGGCGCCAGTGCCGCGCGCGCAGCTCGGCGCCGGCGTGCAGCAGCGCGTCGCGCGAAATCTTGCCGCTCCAGTAGCCCTCCGTGGCGCGCTTGAGCTCCCGCGCGGCACCGAGAGGGGGGAAACCGAGGGTGTGTGAGAGAGGCATGGGGCTGGGAATCTAACGCGCCTGAAAAA
>JBOHSO010000007.1:0-1760 GCA_050921685.1 Gemmatimonadales bacterium | reverse complement strand
ATCCCGGGGTAGAACGGCGTCGGGCGCAGGCCGTGAGTCGCCGCCAAATAGCCGGTGCCGAGCGCCGTGAGTGCGACCGCCACGTAGCCCGCGAACTCGTTCAACCCCATCGCGAGCCCGCGTCGCTCCGGTCCGACAAGATCGATCTTCATGATCACCGTGGTGGACCAGCATAATCCCTGGTTGATGCCGAGCAGCACATTGGCGCCCACGACCCACCCCCAGCTCGGCGCCCAGATCAGGAGCAGCGGCACCGGCACCCCCACGAGCCAGCCGGCGACGAGGATTCGCTTGCGGCCGACCCGATCGGCAAGTCCGCCGGCAAGGACGTTCGCGAGCGCCTTCACGATCCCGAAGCTGACGAGGAAAGAAAGGACCACCGATTGCGACGCGAGACCGAAATCGACCTGCGCGATGAGCGGGAGCACGGTGCGCTCGAGCCCCACCATGGCGCCGACGAATGCGTTGACGACGACGAGCAGCGCGAATTGTCGCCAGTTGGCCCGCAGGCCGAGGCGGATCAGCTCACCGCGCAGCGATTTGCTCCGGCCTCGAGGGCCGTGTCGCCCGGCGGCAGGAGGCCGGCCTCGTTCAGGATCACGATCTGCTTGTGGTTGGCGGGGGCTGGCGGAATGCGCGCGAGGATCGCCTCGACGAACGCCGAGGCCGGGTCGAGCGGCAGATCGATCCGCGCTCGCACCTCGGTCAAGGCCGCGCACAGGGGCCGTCCGTCAAATGAGACCGGTCGGTCGGTGTGGGCCGGAAGCACGAGCGTGTCCGCCGGAAGGCCGAGAATGCGCTGCAGGGAGCCGTGCAACGCGTAGGCGCGTCGGCGCGCTTCATCGCGGCTCGCCTCGAGGTCGGGGCGGCCCACGGCGTTGAGAAACAGCGTGTCGCCCGTGAACAACGCCCGGCCGTCCAGCAGATAACAGGTGCTCTCGAACGTGTGCCCCGGCGTGCGGAGGGCGCGCAGCGTTCCCTCGCCCACCGGGACTTGGCCGCCCTCGTCGAGCGGCGTGAACGGGAACGCCACGCGATCCTGGCGGGGGAGATACAGCGTGGCGCCGGTGCGCTCGGCGAGAGCGCGCGCGCGCGACAGGTGGTCGGCGTGCACGTGAGTATCCAAGACCGCGCCGATCGCCCATCCCCGGAGGCCGGCAAGATCGATGTAGACTTGTGGATCCACCGATGGATCGATCACGGCGGCATGGCCGGCGGATCCCAGGACATAGGACAGGCATCCCTTCCCGGTGCGCCGCACTTGCACGACGCTCGCCGACGCGCGCGGCACCGGCACGTCGGCCGTGTTCCACGCCAGTGTCCACGCCTCCATCCCGCCGGCAAGCGAGCGGGCCGGGATGCCCTGCGCCCGCAAGCGCTGGGCGGCGAGCAAGCTCGTCCGCCCCCGGCCACACACCGTGACGACCGGTCGGTCGGCCGGCAGAGCGTCCGGCGCGACCACGGCACCATCTCCTGCCCACAAAGCGTCGTGCACGTCGACGTGCGTGCTGCCCGGGATGAACCACTCGGCGCGGTCCGTCGGCGGGCGCACGTCGAGCACCGTGACCGGTTCACCGCGCTCCAGCAGATCGCGCAGCTCGTCGACCGTGATGGAGAGAGGCTGTGCCGCGGCGTCGGGGTGCTCGTCGATGAACACGAGGAAGTCGGTGGCCGCAACCGGCTCCCCGAGCTGGCGCAGCAGCGTCGTCACCTGGCCACGATGATAGGTGGAATGATTGACCACGTGCTGCAGCATCGTG
>JBOHSO010000006.1:0-3606 GCA_050921685.1 Gemmatimonadales bacterium | reverse complement strand
CGCTCGGCGTGGGGCATAAGCTCGAAGGACTGGGCTTCATCGCGATCGGCGGCTTCGCCCTCTCGGCCGCCGCGCTGGTGGGCCAGAACCTGGGCGCGCGCCAGGAGGAGCGGGCGCGGCAGGGCGTACGCCTCACCATCTTCTATTGCCTGCTCGTCACCGTCCCGGCAGCGCTGGCCTTCGTGGCGATCCCGGAGCAGCTCGTCGCCGTGTTCACCACCGACCCGGGCGTCATCGAAGACGGCAGCCTGTACCTCCGCGTCATCGCGATCGCGCATGTCGCCCAGACCTTCGAGATCGTGCTCGAGGGCGCGCTCGCCGGCGCGGGCTACACCTTCTGGCCGATGCTCGTGGGGACGGTGTGCACCGCCCTGCGCATTCCGCTCGCCGCCTGGTGGTCGGGGACGCTCGGCCTCGCCGGCATCTGGCTGGCGTTGTCGGTGACCGCGATCGCGCGCGGGGTTGCCAATACGGCGTACTGGCTCTCGGGTGTGTGGAAGCAGCAGGTCGTGTGACCGCGCCCCTCGACTCATTTGCTCGGTTCGAGCACGACGGCTGGCAGCGCGTGGCCGACGCCTACACCGCGGCGTGGCCCGCCCTCACGACGCAGTTCGCCGAGGCGTTGCTCGAGGCGTCGGCCGTGGGGCCCGGGACGCGCGTGCTGGACGTGGCGTGCGGGCCCGGCGTCGTGTCCGCCGCCGTGGCACGCCGTGGGGCGACTCCCGTGGGGCTCGACTTCTCGGCGGCGATGATCGGTATCGCGCGGGCGCGACACCCGACGATCGAGTTCCGCGAGGGCGACGCCCAGGCGCTGCCGTTCCCGGCCGCGAGCTTCGACCAGGTAGTGATGAACTTCGGTGTGCTGCATTTGTCCGATCCCGACCGCGCCTTCGCCGAGGCGCGCCGCGTGCTGCGGCCCGGGGGACGGTACGGGTTCACCGTGTGGGCCTCGCCCGAAGCCAACCGGGGGATGGGGATCGTCGCCGCAGCGGTGGAGCGTTATGGGGAGCCGCCGACCGGAATTCCGCCGGGGCCGGACCGGCTGCGCTTCGCGGACTCCGTCGAGTGCCGTCGCTCCCTGGTCGCCGCCGGATTCGACCCGGCCTCGTTCGGGTTTGCGACCCAGGCGGTGCGCTGGACCGTCCCCACGGCCGGCTACCTGTTGGACATCCAGCGCGACGCCGCGGTCCGCACCGCCGCGGCCCTCCGCCAGCAGCCCCCCGAGCACCTGGCGCGGATCCGTGCGGCGGTCGAGCAGGAGGTAGAGCAGTACGAGGTCCCGGGCGGCTACGCCGTGCCCATGGCCGCCCACATCGTCACCGCCGGGCCACACCTCACGGCTGATGGCTGACGGCCGATAGCCATGTCCATCATCACCCTCCTCACCGACTTCGGCACCGCGGACAGCTACGTGGCTGAAGTGAAAGGCGTGTTGCTCCAGCGCGTCCCCGGCGTAACGGTGGTGGATGTGTCGCACGACGTGGCACCGGGCGACATCCGGGCCGGTCAGTACGTCCTGTCGCGCGCCTGGCACCGGTTCGGGGCGGGGACGGTGCACCTGGTCGTGGTCGATCCCGCCGTGGGCACCGACCGCCGCGCGCTCGCGGCGTTCGCCGGCGGGCACTGGTTCGTGGCGCCGGACAACGGGCTGCTCTCGGTGTTGCCCGAAGGTGCTCGCAGGGTTGCGCTCCGGATCCCTCCCGATGCGTCGCCCACCTTCCATGCGCGCGACGTGTTCGCCCCGGTCGCGGCGCGGCTCGCGACCGGCTCGAGCCTGGAGGAGCTGGGTCCGTCGGTCACCGACCCGGTTCACCTCCCCATCCCCACGCCCCGCGTGGCAGGGACGGGCGTGGTGGGGGAAGTGATCCACGTCGATCGCTTCGGGAACCTCGTCTCCAACATCCCGGGCGCTCTCGTCGGACCCGGCGCGCACCTCGTGGTGGGCGGGGCGGAAGTGGGTACGCTGCGCCGCACCTTCGGCGAAGTGGAGCGGGGCGCGCTGCTGGCGTACGTCGGCAGCGGCGGCACAGTGGAGATCGCGGTGCGGGACGGGAGCGCGGCAAGGCGACTGGAGGTCGGCGTGGGAGCGGAAGTGCGGGGATAGGGCTGCACGGCCCTGCTGCCCAGGCCAGATGCCCGAGCCGTTGGCGCACACAGTGCGAGAAGTGCTGGACGAACGACGGGCGCGGGTTAGGCGCCGAAATCGCCCGACGGAGTCGGGATCCGCACGCGGGCCATCACCCGCTCGGCGAAGCCGAATTCGGGACCGAAGCGGGGCAGCTGAACCAGGTCGCGCAGCAGCTTGCGCTCGCGCTCGGCGGTGCCTAGACACTTGGCGCAGTCGGCCAGATGCATCGTGCGCGCCACGCCCAGGAGCCCCTGGGCCCACAGCTCGATCTCGTCGGGGGAGAGGTGCGGAGTGTGAGGAAGCTCAGTCATTGCCGCCATTACGATTCTCCCCCTGGCCCGGTTTCACTCCCGCGTCGGCTCCAAGTAAATGCGTAACTCATTGCGGGCTCGGTGGATGTAGGTCTTCACCGTGCCGAGGGGCAGATCCAGGATCTGGGCGATTTCTTCGTAGCTGTGGCCCTCGACGTGGCGCAGCAAGATGCAGGCCCGGTACTCCGGGCGCAGCCGCGCAATGGCCTGCTCGATCTGGCCGCCCAGCTCGCGCGCGGCCACCTCGTCGAGCGCCGACTCCTGGCGACTGCCGAGCTGCAGCGCGGTGGCCTGCATCTCCTCCGGAGTCTGCGCGTGCGGCGCGCCGTCGAGCGACAACGTGTCGAGCTCGCGCCGCCGCAGCTGATCGATGGCCGCGTTGTTCGCGATCTTGAAAATCCACGAGGAGAATTTGAACTCGGGACGGTAGGAGCGAATGCCGTTCAGGACCTTGATGAACGTTTCTTGTGCGAGATCCTCGGCGAGCGCGCGGTCGCGCACCATGCGATAGATGAGCGAGAACACGGGGCGCTCGTAGCGACGCACCAGCTCGCGAAACGCCGGCTCGTGCCCGTCTTTCGCCCACTCCACCACCTGTTGGTCGCTGGCGCCGGCAAGGTTGCCCGGCCTATCTTTCGCGCCTATGGCGCCGCTCCCTGAGTCCGAGGTGCTTTCGCCCGCCAGCGGCCAGGCCAAGCGATCTTATGTGCGCGACATGTTCACCGCGATCGCGCCGCGTTACGATTTCCTCAATCACGTCCTGAGTTTCAACATCGACCGTCGCTGGCGCCGCGCCGCGATCGCGCGGCTCGGCTGGGAAGCGCGTCCCGACGGGATGTATCTCGACCTGTGCGCCGGGACCATGGACCTCGCCGTCCAGCTGGCGCGCTGCGCCGGATTCCGCGGATCGGTCGTCGGTGCCGACTTCGTGGTCCCGATGCTCGCGCGTGGCCGGGGCAAGGCGCTCCGCACGGTGCCGGTCGCGGCCGACGCGCTGACGCTGCCGTTCCCCGATGCGACGTTCGACGGCGCGATGGTCGGGTTCGGGGTGCGCAACCTCGCCGACCTGGATGCGGGGCTGGCCGAGGCCGCCCGCGTGCTCCGCCCGGGGGCGCGGCTCGTGGTGCTCGAGTTCGCGACGCCCCGCTTCGCCCCGCTGCGCGCGGC
>JBOHSO010000005.1:0-3931 GCA_050921685.1 Gemmatimonadales bacterium | reverse complement strand
GCCTCCCACCAACTCCAGGTGACGCGCGACGAGGTGCGCGTCACCGCCGCCGATCTGCTCGCCGTCCCGGAAGGGGACATCACCGTTCAGGGATTGCGGACCAACATCGACGTCGGCATCCAGTACCTCGAGGCCTGGCTGCGCGGCGTAGGGTGCGTGCCGATCTACAACCTCATGGAAGACGCCGCCACGGCGGAGATTTCCCGCACGCAGGTGTGGCAGTGGGTGACGCACGGCGCGAAGCTTGCGGACGGGCGTCGGGTCACCACGGATCTGGTGCGGCGCACGATGGTAGACGAGCTCGGCAAGCTGCGGGAGCAGCTGGGTCCGGCTCGATTCGACTCCGGGAAGTTCGATCTCGCGTCGAAACTCTTCGACCAGATGATGACGGGGACGGACTTCCCGGAGTTCCTGACGACGGTAGCATACGACTACATCGATTAATGGCCCTGGAGGGGGACGTATGAAGCAGGAATTCGTGTCGGAGCTGGAGCGGCGGTGGCGTACGAGCCCGCGCTGGGCCGGGATCACGCGGCCCTACACCGCAGAAGACGTGTGGCGGCTCAGGGGGTCGCTCGACATCGCCTATACCCTCGCCGAAGTCGGGGCGGCCAAGCTGTGGCGCCTGATGCACGACGAGCCGTACGTCGCGGCCTTGTCCGCCGTCACCGGCAACCAGGCCGTCCAGGAGGTACAGGCCGGCCTCAAAGCGATCTACGTCAGCGGCTGGCAGGTGGCCGCCGACGCCAACACCGCCGGCCAGATGTACCCCGACCAGAGCCTCTATCCCGCCGACAGCGTGCCGGCGCTGGTGCGCCGGCTGCAACGCGCCCTGCGGCGCGCCGACGAGATCCACCATGCCCGGGGGGAGGCCGCGATCGACTGGTACGTCCCGTTCGTCGCCGACGCCGAGGCGGGCTTCGGCGGAACCCTGAACGCCTTCGAGCTGATGAAATGGATGATCGCCGAGGGCGTGGCGGCGGTGCACTACGAGGACCAGCTCTCCTCGGTGAAGAAGTGCGGTCACCTGGGGGGCAAGGTGCTGGTGCCGACGAGCGAGTTCGTCCAGAAGCTCGTCGCGGCCCGGCTGGCCGCCGACGTGAGCGGCGTGGACACCATCCTCATCGCGCGCACCGACGCCAACAGCGCCTCGCTCCTGACCAGCGACGTGGACGAGTACGACCGCGCCTTCTGCACCGGCGAGCGCACCCACGAAGGCTTCTTCTGCGTGCGCGACGGAGTGGATGCGGCGATCCACCGCGGGTTGGCGTACGCGCCGTACGCAGACCTGCTGTGGATGGAGACGGGGAAGCCCGATGTGGCCGAAGCGCGGAAATTCGCCGATGCGATCCACGCCAAGTTCCCGGGCAAGCTGCTGGCCTACAACTGCTCGCCCTCGTTCAACTGGCGCAAGCACCTCTCCGAGGCCCAGTGCGCGTCATTCCAGCAGGAGCTGGGCGAGATGGGGTACAAGTTCCAGTTCGTGACCCTGTCGGGATTCCACGCCCTGAACATGGCCACCTACGACCTGGCCCGGGCTTACCGGGACCGCGGCATGGCCGCCTACGCCGAGCTCCAGACCGAGGAGTTTGCCGCGCAGAGTCAGGGCTATGAGGCGGTGAAGCATCAGGAATTCGTTGGAGTGGGGTATTTCGACGACGTCACGCAGGTCATCGCCGGGGGCCAATCGTCCACCACGGCGTTGGCTAACTCGACGGAACAGGCGCAGTTCCACGAATCACCAGGAGTCGCGGGTCGCGTGGCCCACTAGTGGCCCGCTAGTTGCTGTACTCCGCGGCAGCGAACATAGGGGAGGCTTTGATAGCCGGCAAAGGCGGCGTCACCAGGCGTCGCGCCGGCGGCCGGTGGCAGTGCACGGCCACCCGGCACCCTCCCCCCGACGTACAGACGGTCGGGACATACGGGGCGGCGGGGAGCGGCGGAATGACTGGACCGGGAAGCGCCCTCTCCGCATGCCTCTCCCGACGAGCGATACCGACATAGGGGCAGCGCGCGAGCGCCACGCCTCATCCCACGCGCAGCGCCGAGGACCGCAAATCTTCGGCGCTGCGCGTTTCTGCGCCCCGATGGGTAGATTGCCGCACCATGTCCGAGTCGTCGAGCGGTCCCGGTCCGCAGCTGCCGCCGCGGGTCGCGGCGGGCGAGGTATGCGCCTGGTGCCTCGCCGAGTTCGCCGGGGCGCACGGGAAGCCGGTGTATTGCGGCAAGTGCTACGACAACGCGTTCGCCACTCGGAAGAGCTTTGGCGTCCTGCCCAGGGCGACCATACCGTTGAAGGACTAAAGTCGCCAGCACCGCCTGCCCAACTTTGCTGACTACTGGTCTCGGCCAGGCTACTCGCTGACCAGGATGGAGCCTGCCGTTACAGGCGCGTCGGCGGCACGACGGCTCGTGCCTCCGGCTCCGGTTCGGGCTCGGGCGTGAAGTCTTCACCCGGATTGATGAACCGATCCCGCTCGAACCGATACTGCTTGTCGTACAGCTGGCGGTAGCGGCCGCCGGCGGCGAGCAGGTCCTCGTGGGTCCCCCGCTCGACGATCTCGCCGCCCTCCATGACCAGGATCTGGTCGGCGCTCCGGATGGTCGAGAGCCGGTGCGCGATGACGAAGGTCGTGCGCCCGCGGCGCAGGCTGCGCAGCCCGTCCTGAATCAATGCCTCGCTCTCGGAATCGAGGCTGGAGGTGGCCTCGTCCAGAATGAGGATCCGCGGGTCGGCGAGGATCGCCCGCGCGATCGCCACCCGCTGGCGCTGCCCGCCCGAGAGCTTCACGCCCCGCTCGCCGACCACCGTGTCGTACTGCAGCTCGAACTGACTCACGAACTCGTCGCAATGGGCGATGCGCGCCACCGCCTGCACCTGCGCCATGGTCGCGTGCGGACGGGCGAAGCGGATGTTCTCGGCGATGGTCCCGTCGAACAGGAAATTGTCCTGCAACACGACGCCCAGCTGGGTGCGGTAGTCGCCCAGCGGCACCCGCGCCAGATCGCGGCCGTCGATCAGCACCCGGCCCGATTGCGGCCGGTGGAACGCCATGACGAGGCCGATGAGCGTGCTCTTCCCTGCGCCGGAGGAGCCGACGAGCGCGGTGGTGGACCCCGCCGGGGCGTGGAACGACACGTGCTTCAGGACCGGCACGCCGGGCTTGTAGGAGAACGTGACATCCTCGAACGCCACGTCGCCCCGGACCTCGCCTTGCCGCGGGTGGGTGTCGTCCCCCGCATCCTCGGTGAGCTGCGCCCGGATCTCCCGCAGGCGGTCGAGGCCGGCGAACGCCTCGGTGATCTGCGTTCCGATGGACGCGATTTGGACGACCGGCGCCGCCAGGAGGCCGGTGAAGAAGATGTACATCACCAGGTCGCCGAGCGTCATCGTTCCGGCGATGATCGAGCGGCCCCCCACCACGATCAGGATCACGCCGATCGCGCCGATCACCAGCGCCGAGAACGCCCCCACCGCGGAGATCCCGGTCATCGTCGCGGCGACGTTGCGGAACAGCTTGTTCACGCCCCGGGTGAACACCAGGCGCTCGGAGCGCTCGGCGTGGTATGCTTTCACGATGCGGATCCCGCCCAGCGTCTCCGCCAAGCGGCCCGTGACTTCGGCATTGATCTTCGAGCGCTCGCGGAACAGGGGCCGCAGCTTGGTGAACGCGAACGCCATCCCGCCCCCGAAGAGGCCGAGCACCAGGATCGAGATCGCCGTCAGCCGCCAGTTGAGTACGAACAGCACCCCCAGCGCGATCACGGCGGTGATCGCCCCGCCCACCAGCTGCACCAGCCCCGTCCCCACCAGGTTGCGGATCCCCTCGGCGTCGTTCATGACGCGCGAGATCAGGACCCCGGTCTTGGTCGAGTCGAAGTAGCTGGTGGGCAGCCGCAGCACGTATTCCTGCACGCGGCGGCGCATGTC
>JBOHSO010000004.1:0-4171 GCA_050921685.1 Gemmatimonadales bacterium | reverse complement strand
GAGCAAGGACCGCGCTCTTCAACTGGCTGTTCGCGCGCCGCAGCGGCGGCACGTTCCTGCTGTGCATCGAGGACACCGACAAGGCCCGCTCCACCGACGCGCACACGCAGGTGATTCTCGACGGGCTCACCTGGCTCGGGCTCGATTGGGACGAGGAGCTGGTGTTCCAGGGCGCCCGCCTCCAGCGGCACCAGGAGGCCGCCGATCGGCTGCTCGCCGATGGTAAGGCATACGAGGACACTGGGGCGATCCGGTTCCGCGTGCCGCCCGGCGAGATCGCCTGGGAGGACGCGGTGCACGGCCGCATCAGCTTCCAGGGCGAGGACCTCAAGGATTTCATCATCCTGCGGTCTGACCGGACGCCGATCTACAACCTCGCCGTGGTGGTGGACGACGTGGACATGCAGATCAGCCACGTGCTGCGCGGCGACGACCACATCTCCAACACGCCGAAGCAGATCGCCTTGTACCGGGCGCTGGGCCACGAGCCGCCCGTGTTCGGGCACGTCCCGATGATCAACGGGCCGGACGGCAAGAAGCTCTCCAAGCGGCACGGGGCCACGGCGGTGGGCGACTACCAGCACATGGGGATCCTGCCCGCGGCGATGCGCAACTTCCTCGCCCTGCTCGGCTGGAGCCCCGGCGGCGACCGCGAGATCCTGACGCAGGCGGAGTTGGTGCAGCTGTTCTCGTTCGACGGGATCCAGAAGCGGGCCGCGGTGTTCGACACCACCAAGCTGGAGTGGATGAACGGGCAATACCTGTCGGCGTCGTCACCCGAGGAGCTGTTCCCGCTCATCCTGCCCCAGCTCGGGACCCTCGGCCTCGACGGGGATCGGGACGCGGTGCTCCGGGCGATCGGCGCCGTCAAGACCCGCTCCCGGACCACGATCGAGGTGGCACGCCAGGTGGCCGTTCGGCTCGACGCGAGATTCGTGGAGCGGGACGAGAAAGCCGAGCAAGAAATCGCGAAGGATCCGGCCGGCTACCGGACCGCACTGGAGGCGAGCGTCGGTGCCCTGCGCGAGGGCGAATGGACGCCGGGAGAGCTCGAGCGGCGCCTGCGCGCGCTCGCCGAGGAGCGCGGGGTGCCGGCGGGAAGAATCTTTCAGCCGATCCGGATCGCGCTCACCGGGGGTACGGTGTCCGAGCCGGTGAACGAGCTGCTGTACGTCGTCGGGAAGGAAGCGGCGTTGAAGAGATTGGCAGCCGCCGTGGCGCCAACAGGGTCAACCTGACCCCACGCTCGACTACGGCACGACCTGCGCCGTATCCCCGCGCTGCCGCCGCTCCGCATCCCGCTCCGCTTGCTTCCGCGCCCGCAGCTCGCGCACGTAGCGCCGAAACTGCTCGAGGTTTTCGGTCCGAGCGGCCGCCTGCATCAGGTCCGCCCGCATCTCGGCCAAGTGCCGGGCACGGACGGCTTCGTCGTAGTTTCCCGACGGCAGCAGATGCCCGAGGAGCGCCAAGGCGGCGGTCGGGATCTTGATCCCAGCGACGTACAGGGCGTCCGAGTCGAGCCCCCAGATCGGCTTCCCGTCCTCCCCCCGCGCCGTCCACGAGGGCAGCCGGTGCGCCAGCTGCTCGGCGTCGATGATTACGTTCAGCGAGTCCACCATCGCCCGCAACCGCGCCACGACCATCGAGTCGTGCGGCGGGCGCGGCCCATAGATCGCGTCGGCGACGACGGTTGGAAGCGCGGGACGCGGGCTCACCCACAGCCGGCCATCGCCGGGCGCGGGCGGCAGGATGAATCCCGGCCGAGCGCGGGCAGGAGTTGCCTGCGGCGTCGGCGGGAGCACGGGTACCGAGTCGAGTGGTTGCGTGCGCACCACGGCGGGTCCGCGTGGCGTGCCCCGAATCGATTGCGTCACTGCACCACGACCGGGGCGCACCCCCCCGAAGGGGGGTATCTCGGGCTCGGGGGCGATCTGGATGAAGCGCGTGGATGGAATGCGTCGAAACTCGAGTCGCAACGCGTACGCGCCCGCGAATGCCGCGACGTGCAGCAACACGGCGCCGATCCAGGCCGCGGCCGGCCCGACACGGGTGCGGCGCCGCTCAGACAGTGGCCAGCACCTTTCCGAGTCGCTGGGCCGCCTCGACCAGCCGCGGCGTCGCCACGGTCAACGCGATACGGAAGAACCCCTCCGCTCCCGCCCCGAACCCCGTGCCGGGCAGCGTCACGACCCCGGCTTCCTCGAGCGCACGCCGTTGAAACGCCGCCGACGCCAACCCCTCGGGCAACGGGAGCCAGAGATACATGGTGGCGCGCGGTGGGTCGATCTCGAACCCTTCCGCCCGCAGCGCCGGCACCATCGCGTCGCGCCGCTCGCGGAACTGGTCGACGTACCCGCGGCACAGCTCCTCGGCGTGGTCCAGCACCGCTGCACCGGCGGCCTGCACCGCCAGAAACGCGCCGGTGTCCACGTAGTTCTTCACCCGGGCGAGCGCCGCGATCAGTTCGGGGCGGCCCACCGCCCAGGCGAGCCGCCAACCCGTCATGCAGAAGCTCTTCGACAGGGAATGGAACTCGACCGCCACGTCGCGGGCGCCGGGGATCTCGAGGATGCTCGGTGCGACGTACCCGTCGAACGTGATCTCGCAGTAGGGGTTGTCGTAGGCGATGAGAATGTCGTGCCCCCGGCAGTACGCCACGGTGCGCTCGAGGTACTCTCGCGGGGCGACCGCCGCCGTGGGGTTGTTGGGATAGTTGAGGTAGACGAGCCGGGTGCGCCGCAGGACGTCGCCCGGAAGCTCTTCCAGCTCGAGCAGGAATTCGGTGCGCGGCGTGAGCGCGTACAGGTGCGGCGTTCCCCCCGCCAGCACGGTCCCACCGTGGTACACGGCGTAGCCGGGCTCGGGAACGACCGCGACGTCGCCGGGGTCGAGCACCGCCAGCGCGAGATGCGCGATGCCTTCCTTCGACCCGAGCAGGGGGTGCAGCTCGGTGAACGGATCGACCGTCAACCCAAAGCGCCGTTTCAGGTACGCCGCGGCCGACTCGCGGAACGCCGGCAGCCCGAGCTGAAACCCGTAGCGACTCATGGCAGGGTCGCGGGCGGCCCGCGCCAGCGCCTCGAGGGCGACCGCCGGGGGCGCCAAGTCCGCGTCACCGGCGCCGACGTCGATCAGGTCGACGCCTTGCTGGATGAGACGCCGCTTGATGGCCGGGATTTCGGCCATGGGATAGGACGGCAACCCGCTCAGCCGCGCGCTCAGCTTCGTCACCCGGACTCCTGGGAGGAGCGGCTCATCACCGAGGCTCGCGCACGCGCGGCTGGAACATCCCACGCGTCTGAGCGATCCCGTCCACCGCGATGAGCAACCCTTCCTTGGGCAGCGATTGCACACCCACGACGATGCCCGCGGGTGGATTGCGTTCAGGAAAGAACTCGGCGCCGGCTTCGCGGATGATCGCGAGATCCTCGGGCCGATAGTTCACCACATAGAGCGTGAGCTTGACGACGTCGGCCGGCCTCGCACCGGCAATCTGCAGGACGAACGCCAGATTGGCGAACGCCTGCCGCGCCTGGGCCCGCAGGTCGCCCGGCCCGACGAGCCGACCGGTGCTGTCGAGGGCCACTTGCCCCGAGATATAGATCGTGGGTCCCACCTTGACCGCGTGCGTGAATCCTTCGATCCCGGGCAGAGTTCCCGGATGGATGAAACGCGTCCCGGGGTCGAAGTCGGCCGCCCCGGGGGGACCCCCGAACCCACCGACCGGCGCGCACCCGACGCCGAAACCCGCCAGCACCGCCACCACGAAGCGCCACCTGCCCATTCCGGTCATTCGGTTGCTCCTGTCACTGACACTCCAATACCATGTCGCGCGAAGAACTCCTCGCAGGCCGAGCGAACGTCCTCCCAGTTACCCACTACCCGCGAGGCGCGCGGCAACCCCCCGAGCACCATGGATCCGTATCGTTTGGTGACCACGCGGCGGTCCAAGAGGATTACGGCGCCCACGTCCGATTTGCTGCGAATCAGCCGCCCGAATCCCTGCTTGAGCTTGAGCGCCGCATGCGGGACCAGGTAGTGTGTGAACCCGTCGAGCCCTTGTTGTTCCAGGCGCTCCACGCGGGCGGCGGTGAGCGGCTCACTGGGTACTTTGAACGGTAGTTTGGCGAGGATCAACACCCGCAACGCCCGCCCCGGCACGTCCACACCC
>JBOHSO010000003.1:0-2475 GCA_050921685.1 Gemmatimonadales bacterium | reverse complement strand
GAGCAGCGGCGGGGGCGGTGCGCTGCCGGCCCTGTACACGGCTCCGATCACGGGCGCGTTTACGTGGGGGATGTACGCCTTCAAGGGCACGGAGCACTTCCGTTACAACGTCCGGCAGAGCGAAGGCGGCGACAACAAGACGGGAAGCTACAGTTTCGACGCCCGGCCGGCGGGCAGCGGCCGGTATCGCCTCACCGTCAACGGCAATCTCGGGAGTGACAGCTACTCGTCTTCGGTGACGCTGTCGCCCACCGAGGGGATCCCGATCATGCAGCTAGCCGCGCTCGGGCCGGTGGGGCTGACGTTGTTCAACCCGGCGTGGGGGTTCCTCTTCTTGGGGCACGAGTGGGAAGTCGGTAGCTATTGGCAAACGACGCAGGGCGGCGAATCGACCTCGTTCAAGGTGGAGTCGACCTGCCAGCACGCCGGCGTAAACGGGCTGCGCGGGGTGTGGCGCAAGAACCAGAAAGTGCTCGTCGACATGTGCGTGAGCCCGAACGTCGGACTGCCGTTGGCGGTGACGCTGAACGACGAGGACGGCTCGAGCTCCACGGCGATGCAGCTCGCGGAGTTCCGGCCGTAGTCAACTCCCCGCTCGCCGCGCGACTTCAGCCCGATACGCCTCGCTGGCGTAGATCGCCACCTCAACCCGGCGGTTCCGCTGCCGGCGTGCCTCGGTGTCGTTGGGCGCCGTGGGCTCCGTCTCGCCCAACCCACGGGTCGAGACGCGGGAGCGGCTGACCCCCTGCGAGACGAGGTAGTTCGCCGCCGCCGCGGCGCGCCGCTCCGAGAGACCCTGGTTGTACGCGGACGAGCCGACCTGGTCGGTGTGGCCGACGATCAGGATGTCCGATCCGGGATACTTCTCGAGGCTGGCCGCGAGCTCACGCAGGTTCGCCCTCGCTTCGGGCCGCACCACATCGGAGTCGAAGTCGTAGAGTAGGCCTGATTCGAAGGTGACTTGGATTCCCTCGCCAACGCGCTCCACCTTGGCACCCTTGATGTTCTGCTCCAGCTCCCTGGCTTGCCGGTCCATTTCAGCGCCGATAATCGCGCCAACTACGCCGCCGACGGCCGCCCCGATAATGGCACCCTTGGCCGTGGACCCCGCGGCCTTGCCGATGGCGCCGCCCACGACGGCCCCGCCAGCGGCGCCGACGACCGCCCCGGTCTGTGCCCGGGTGGCACAGCCGGCGAGACCGGCAGCGCTCGCTGCGACGAGTAGGAATACGGGTGGGATGATTCTATCGATGGTCGGCATGGTGACCTCCTCGCCGGGGGAGAAAGCATACTTGGCCGAAGCTGCCCGGGAAGGCGAGATCTTGACACCCACCCGGGTGGCGGGCAGGTTTGGCCCCGTTCCGTCAGAGCTACCCGCCAACGCGGGACCGCGTGACTCGAGCTGATTCCACGACTGGGTCACGCCGCTCCGATACCGCCTTTGGTTCTCAGCCTGCAGGTCGTTTCGCACACCACATCCGGATGCGGAGGACGTTATGGCAGCGGATTATTTCATCGGTGAATCGCTGGTCGGGGATGGAAACGAGGTCGCGCACATAGACCTGATCATCGGCTCGAAGTCGGGGCCTGCCGGGCAGGCGTTCTGCCAGGCGCTGGCAAGCCAGAAGGAAGGGCATAGCACGCTCCTCGCCGTGGTCACTCCGAACCTGCCCGCGAAACCCGACACGATCCTGTTCAACAAGGTCACGATGAAGGGCGCGACGCAGGCGGTCCAGATGTTCGGCCCCGCCCAGGCCGCGGTCGCCCGCGCCGTGGTCGACAGCGTCTCTTCGGGCGTGATCCCGCGGGACAAGGTGGACGACTACTGCGTCTTGGTGGGAGTGTTCATCCACTGGGAAGCGAAGAGCGACAAGAAGATCTACGATTTCAACTACAAGGCGACGAAGGAGTCGATCGAGCGCGCCTTGAAGGGACAGCCGAAGGTCGACGCCGTGATCAGCGGCGCCAAGACCGCGAAACACCCCTTCGCCGGCGGCGCCGAAGGCTGACGCGTCGGGGCGGGATACCATTGGTCCAACGATCGAGGGGCGTGGGGTTCGAACGCCCCTCGAGTGCATTCGGTGGTCAACATGCGGAAACTCCTGCTGCAGCTCGACAGCTCCCGGCTGCCGAGCGTGTTCGACCGGGTGGTGGCCTACGACGGCGGCGCGGATGACGTGATGAGCTACGGCGGCGTCACCGAAGCGGACGTCCGCGATCTCATCCACGGCTGCCTCTTCACGCGCGGCCCCAAGGATCTGCACTGCACGGCGGCTTTCATCGGCGGGGCCGACATGGCCGCGGGCGAGCAGCTCCTCGCCGCTGCGCGCAAGGCGTTCTTCGGCCCGTTCACCATCTCCCTGATGCTCGACTCGAACGGCTCGAACACGACGGCGGTCGCCGCCGTCGCGAAGATGCTGCAGACCGCCGGGGAGGTGCGCGGGCAGCGGGCCGTGGTCATCGCGGGCACGGGGC
>JBOHSO010000002.1:0-3114 GCA_050921685.1 Gemmatimonadales bacterium | reverse complement strand
CCGTCTAGCCGTCGCGTCGCTCACTGACAACTCGGCCTTTGGTTCGGAGGTAGCACCATGCGTCTGACGCTCTGGTGTGCCATGGCGTGCGGCGTCCCTCGATTCGCCGCCGCCCAGGACAGCTCGGTCACGTTCCAAGAATCCCGCGCCGTCACCGTCTCCGGGTTCGCCGTTGGAACCTACGAGTGGGACCGGAACGCGCGGGCGAACACCTTCGCCGGCTCCAAGGTCGCCCTCAGCCTGTTCCGGCCCTGGTCGGACAACCTCTATCTCTTCGGCCAGCTGACCACGCACCTAGAGGCCCCTGAAGACTCGGCCGGCGAGGCCCAGACTCACATCGAGATCGATAACCTGATCGTGAGCTGGACCCCGCCCGGCGCCGCTTCGTTGACCCTCGCGCTTGGGCGCTTCGACGCGCCCCTCGGGTTCGAGCGTGGCGACGAGCCGCTGAATCTCGTCCCGACCAACGGGTTCAACTTCGCGCTCGCACGACCCGCCAAGCTGACGGGCGCCATCGCCCGGTACACCGCCTCGCCTCGCTGGGCCATCGCGGCCTACGTGGCGAACGGGTGGAACGCCGAGTTGGATGTGAATCGGGGGAAGACGGCCGGCGTGCGCGTGGATCTCCTCCCGGCGGAGGGCATCGCCGTCGGGTTCAATGCCCTGTACGGTCCGGAAGTGGCCGGCACCGACGCCGAACAGCGCACGCTGCTCGCCGCCGACGCGACGCTGCAGCCCGCCTCCCGCCTGATCCTCGGCGCCGAGCTGAACCGGGGGAGCCAGCGTGTCGCCGGCCCGACCAGTTCCTGGACCGGCGTGGCCGGCACCGCGTTCTGGCGGGTGGGCCGCACCGTCGGTCTCACGGCGCGCGGCGAGACGTTGCGCGATCGCGACGGCGTCGCCAGCGGCACACCGCAGACGCTCCAGTCGCTCACGATCGCGCCGTGGTACTTCTACCGCGAGGCACAGGAAGGGGTCTTCTCAAGCATCGAGCGCACGTCGTTCCGACTCCCGGCGTTTTCGTTGCGGCCGGCGCTGCGCATCGATCACTCCGATCAACCGGTGTTCCAGACCTCGGACGGCGGGTTCCGGCGCACCAACGTCCGCGGAATCATCGAGCTCGTGTACATCTTCTGAAGCGGTAGCCTCGTGCCCTACGACCTTGCTCGGTTGGACGCGCGGGTGAGATGGCTGGTCACCTGCCTGCTCGCCACCTTCGGGCTCGCCTATCTGTTCGGCGCCTGGATGGTCGGCCTGTACGCCGGATTCTCCCCCGCGAGCGTCGCCAGGACCTACGCCGAGCCACCGGCACCGATGGCGGCGGAGTCCACCACGGTGATGGAGCACCCGATGCGCCTGAGCGAGTTCGACGTGGAGGACACGACCGCGACGCACCTGGTGGACACCAAGCTGCTCGTCCAGGACACCCATGTGCACGTGCCGATGTACGGCGTGATCGCCGCGGCGCTGTCGCTCGTCGTGCTCGGCTTGCCGCTCTCGCGCCGCTGGGGTGTCCTGCTCATCACGCTGCTCTTCGCCGCACCTTGGCTCGATTTCGCGGGGATGTGGCTCACCAAGCTGGTCTGGCCGCACTTCGCGGTGCTGACGGTCGCCGGCGGCTGGGCCATGGGACTCGGCTACTCGGTGGTCACCGCGCTTGCCCTGCGTCGCATGTGGCTGATGCCGACTACGGAAAGGAACCAATCATGACCTGGCTTCTCCTCGGCGCCGCCATGGCGCTGCTCCACATCACCCCGACGGTCGTGCTGCTCAAGCGGGAAGATGCCGTCAAACGGATTCTGCCCGAAGCCACCGCCTTCACCGCGCGGCAGCTGCATCTGAGCGACCCTGACGCTCATAAGTTGCATACCCTGGTGGGCTGGAGCCCCAGCGACGATGTGTTGACATTCTACACCGGTCGCGCCCGGGATCGAACGGTGGGGACCTTCGTCTTCATGCGCGTCGACTCGCCCCACGGCCCGGTGGAGGTCGCGGTTGGGTTCACCCCGGCGGGCGCCGTGCAGCGCGTTGAGGTCACCAAGGCGACGGTCGAGACGAAGAACTGGGTACTCCAAGCGCTGCGGGCCGGGCTGCTGGATCACTACGTCGGGCTGGGCGGCGAGGACCAACCCGCCGGGGCGGCGGCCCTCAAGGCCAAGGTGGGGGCGTTGCCAGGATTAGGGAAGCGCGGGCTAGGCGCTGAGCGGGAAGGGCTCGTCCCAGGCGACGTCGAAGAGGCCGTTACACCGGCTGCACCGCAGGTTGGCGGGGCGCCCCTCGAGCGGCGCGCGACCGCGGCAGCTCGGACACACGGCGTAGCGCTCCCCCCAGCCCGCCGGAAACCGCAGCGCGTTGTGCGGCGCCGGGACGACGCTCCAGCGTGTCGGCGGCGCCTGGACGATTTGCAGCAGGGTCCGGGCCACCGCCATCGGACGCCGGTTCACTTCGACCACCGCCTCGAGCGGGCCGAGTTTCAGGATACGGTACCACGCCCCACGCCGCAGCTTGACGTTGACGTCGGATTGGAGACGAGCCCACTGCTGCGCCGGCATCGGTTCCCTCGTAGGGCCAAAAAGCGGTCAGAAGGTGGCGCGAGTTCCCCTGCGGCGTCAAGCGCCCGGGTGGCTCCACCCGGATCACGGCGTGATGCTGAATGCCGAGCTGCCCGCGGTCGGCAGGCCGGTCGCGCTCGCCGAGAGCCGGTACCCGCTGCCGGCAGTGTTGATGCTCAGGTCCACGAACGTGGCGACACCCTGGACGGCCGCCACGGTCAGCGTGCCGGACAGCGTGCCGCCGGTGGGGTTGGTCCCGAGCGCCACGGTGATGTCGCCGGTGAAGGTCCTGACCACGTTCTCGAACGCATCGCGCGCGCTCACCTCGACGGCCGGGGTGATGCTCGCACCCGCCGGCGTGCTCGTGGGTTGTGTGCTGAAATTGAGATGGGTCACCGGCCCCGCGAGGATCTGGAACGTGGAGCTGTTGATTCCCGCGGTGCCGGGAGACGAAGCGGACAGGCGGTACCCCGTCCCGGCCTTGTCGATGCTGAGAGTGGAGAACGAAGCGACCCCGGCCACGGCGTTCACCGTGGTCGTCCCGGAAAGCGTCGCCCCGTTG
>JBOHSO010000001.1:0-3869 GCA_050921685.1 Gemmatimonadales bacterium | reverse complement strand
GATCATCACCTGTCGCGCGTCCGGAGCGGGCGAAGCGGACGCGCTCACCAAGGAGCTGCGGTTCGACGCCCGCGGACGCGTGCGCGTCACCTACCGCTGGGAGGCGGCCACGTTTCCACCAGCGGCGCTCTTCGCGACCGAAATCTCGCTGGCCCGGCCGCTCCAGCTGACGTACGCACCGACGGCGGAGGTCTGGTCGTTTCCGGTCGTGACGGTCGCGAAATCCGAGCGCGGGCTGGAAGAAACCACCCAGGGATACTCGTTCACACCGCGTTGGCCGGTGTCGGCCGGCGGGGCGCAAATCGAACTCGCCGGGTGACGCCTGGTCCGGCGCAGCGTCGCTGCTCGCCGCGCTCGAAGCACCCCGGTATCTTGCCGATCCCGTATGAATGAGCTGCAGAATCGCGTCCAGGCCGCCGTCAACGAGCGATACCAGCCCGAGCGTGAGATTGGCCGTGGCGGGATGGCGACGGTCTACCTCGCCCAGGACCGCAAGCACCACCGCCCCGTGGCGCTGAAGGTGCTGTTCGAGCGCGCCATCGAGATCGATCCCAACTATGCCCGAGCCTACGCCGGCATCGCCGATTGCTGCTCGTTCATCTACACCTACTGGGACGCGAGTGCGGCGCATTTGGAGCAGGCGGACGTTGCGAGCCGGAAGACTCTGGAGCTAGATCCCGATTCAGCGGAAGCTCATACGTCGCGCGGGCTCGCCCTCGCCTTCGCCGAGCGGTACGAGGAAGCCGAGCAGGCGTTCGCGACCGCGATCCGGCTCAACCCGAAGCTGTTCGAGGCCCTCTGCCTCGGCGCGATCGAGTTGGCCCACGTCGGCCACGGGAGCGAAGGCTCGAATGGATGCGGCGGGCGTTGGCGATCGATCCGGAAGACTCCGGAATGCTGTACAACGCCGCCTGCTTCTACTGTGTGCAGGGGGAACGCGACGCAGCGCTCACCCGCCTGGAGAAGGCCGTGCAGCTCGGGTTCGGCCTGCGCGGTTGGATCGAGAACGACTCCGACCTTGCACCGCTGCGCGACGACCCTCGGTTTCAGGCCGCACTCGACCGGTTGTAAGCGCGCTCAGTCGTTCTGCAGCACCGCGGCCCCGCGTACCTGTCCTGCCCGCAGGCGCTGCAGCGCCTCGTTCGCCCGCTCGAGCGGGTAGGGTTCCACGTCGGTGCGGACGGGCACGCGGGGCGCGAGCGCGAGGAATTCCTCGCCGTCCCGCCGCGTGAGGTTCGCCACCGAGCGCACCACCCGCTCGCCCCAGAGGATCTCGTAGGGAAACGCAGGGATGTCGCTCATGTGGATTCCGGCGCACACGACCGTGCCGCCCTTGCACACTGCCCGCAGCGCTGCCGGTACGAGCCCCCCCACCGGCGCGAAGATGATGGCGGCATCGAGCGGCTCGGGCGCCGACTGTTCCGATGCGCCGGTCCACTCCGCCCCGAGCGCCCGAGCGAACTCCTGCGCGACGGTGTCGCCGGCCCGGGTGAACGCGAATACGCGCCGGCCCTGGAAGCGCGCTACTTGCGTCACGAGGTGGGCCGCCGCGCCGAAGCCGTAGATGCCGAGGCGCTCCGCAACACCGGCCGCGACGAGCGCCCGGTAGCCGATCAGCCCGGCGCACAACAGCGGCGCAGCCTCGAGATCGTCGTAGCCGTCGGGTAGCGGGAAGCAGAATCGCTCGTCAGCGACGGTGTACTCGGCGTATCCGCCGTCCACCTGATATCCGGTGAAGCGCGCCCGGTCGCACAGGTTCTCTCGGCTCGACCGGCAGTAGTCGCAGACACCGCACGTCCAGCCGAGCCACGGCACGCCGACGCGGTGACCCATGGCGAACCGCTCGGCACCGGGGCCGCGGGCCTCGACTCGGCCGACGATCTCGTGGCCCAGCACGAGAGGAAGCTTGGCGTGCGGCAGCTCGCCGTCCGCCACATGCAGGTCGGTGCGGCACACCCCGCAGGCTCGCACGCGCAGCAGCACCTGGCCCGGTCCCGGGTCGCGGATCGAGACCTCGGCCGCTCGCAGCGGGCGGCCAGCCGCATCGAGCAACATGGCGCGCACTCTCATCGAGGCTAGCTTGCATGCCAACACCCCACAACCGGGCCGCTGTGGACCACGAACCCCACCAAACCGTCCCGAGCCGCTTGGCCCTCAGCGCCACCCTCCACTGCCTCACCGGGTGCTCGATCGGTGAAGTCCTCGGTATGGTCATCGGGACCGCCCTGCACTGGAGCAACACCGCGACGATCCTGGCTGCCGTGGCGCTGGCCTTCATGTTCGGGTACGGCCTCACGTTGCTCCCGTTGCTGCGCAACGGGCTGGCCCGCGCGACCGCGTTGCGCCTCGCGCTAGCCTCCGACACCGTCTCGATCACGGTGATGGAGATCGTCGATAACGCCATCATGCTCGCGGTGCCCGGTGCGATGGACGCGCATCTCTCGGAGCTGCGCTTCTACGGATAGCGGCCTGGCAAACGGCCGGCGGCACCAACCCTCCTCTCGCGGGCTCCGCTTCGAGCCCTATATTGGCCCCGAGGTCTTCCAGGGACTCTCATGGATTTCTTGAAGCGGGCGGCGACCGAGGGGTTTTGGGCCGGATTGATCGGGGCCGGCGGGGTCGCGCTCTGGTTCCTGCTCGTCGACTCGATCAATGGGCAGCCGTTCTACACGCCCGCGCTGCTCGGGTCGGCGCTCTTCCTGGGGCTGCGCGATCCGGGCCTGGTGCAGATCGCGTACTCGACGGTCATCATGTATTCGATGATTCACGTCATCGCATTCTGGCTCGTCGGCACGATCGCCGCGATGCTGGCCGCGCTGGTGGACCGCGTGCCCACCACCTTATTCCTCGTGGTCGTCTTCTTCGCCATCTTCGAAGTCGGCTTCTACATCCTCGTGGCGACCGTGGCGCAGTCGCTGCTCGGCGCCCTGGCGTGGACCAACGTGGCGATCGGGAACCTGCTCGCGGCCGGCGGGATGGGGTTCTACCTGTACCGCGCCCACCCGCACATTCGGGAGGCGCTCGCCGCCCACCCGCTCGGCGAAACCGACGACGGCGAATAGGCGGCCGCCCGGCGGATCAGCGGAGCACCGCGTATCGGAACGTCAGGCAGCCCGGCTCGGGCCCCGGGCAGTAGTAGCTTAAGACCTCCAGCTTGACGTATCGCCCGGCGGCGGTGCGGATCACGTAGACGCGGGGCCTCGGGCGGAGCAGATGGGAGAACATGCTGTACCGATACCAGCGCGCGAGCGCCCGATTCAGCGTGTCGCGATCGAGCGTCGTCGGCTCGAATCCCTGGGACGGCTCCCGGGCGAGGGCGGCGAAGCCGAGCGTATCGACCGCGGCCGCCGCTCCGGCTACGATCATGTGAAATCGGCGGACGCCCACGTCCCACGCCGCCGTGTCGGGTGGAACCAGCAGGCCACGGTCGAATGCGAAGAACTGCCACTGATCGGGGTCGCGGGCGTCGATGGTGACGGTATCGGGCGCCCCGGGAGCGGCAGGGCGGGACGGTCCGGTGCGTGGCGCGAAGGTGGGCACGGATTGGGGAAGCAGCGCCGTGACTACCAGCCACACCATGGCCGCCCCGAACAGGACGGCGAGGATGATGATGGGGAAGGGCGGCCTGGTCATGCGCAGGGGAGAGTATCGATGATCCGTGAACGACGTCAATCCGCTCGGTCCGGGCAGCCGCCGGGTGGTGCCGGTAGGGATCGGTGAAGTTCCGCACCTACCGCGAGGTCGCCGGGCCGGACGGGTCGCGCATCGCCGAGCAGGTCGACGCGCAGCGCGCCCGGGTGGAGCGCCGCCTCCGGTCGGTACGGCGCACCATCGCGGTGATGAGCGGCAAGGGCGGCGTCGGCAAGAGC